>CAZRFP010000058.1:0-24324 GCA_964599535.1 uncultured Planctomycetaceae bacterium | reverse complement strand
CGCTCTACAAGCGGACGGCGTTCGCGGGGGCGACGACGGGGCAGCAGCTACTCTATGCGCTGGATGAACAGGTGCGGCGCTGGGAAGCCGAGGGGATGATCCGGCTGCTTGAGTTTCATGAATTTCTGGGGACGATCGTGGATGACGGCGGCGTGTGCCGGGGGTGCGTCATTCAGGACATGTTCTCGATGGAGATCACGGCTCTGCGGGCCGACGCGGTGGTGATGGCGACGGGCGGCTGCGGTCTGATCTTCGGCAAGAGCACGATGTCGATGATCTGCACGGGCGGCGCGAACGCGCGCGTGTATCAGGAGGGCGCGAAGTACGCCAACGGTGAGTTTATCCAGGTGCATCCGACGGCGGTTCCGGGGCAGGACAAGCTGCGGCTGATGAGCGAGAGCGCCCGCGGCGAAGGCGGCCGCGTGTGGGTGCCGAGAACGCCGCAGGACGCGCGCGATCCGAATTCGATCCCTGAAAGCGAGCGATATTACTTTCTGGAAGAGCGGTATCCGACGTATGGGAATCTGGTTCCGCGCGACATCGCGACGCGCGAGATATTCGACGTGTGCGCCAACGGGGGGCTGTCGGTCGAGAAGAACGATTATTGCGTGTATCTCGATCTGACGCATCTGCCGTCGTCGACCCATCACAAGCTGGAGGGCATTCTCGCGATCTATGAGAAGTTCTGCGGGACAAACCCGCGCACCAGCCCGATGAAAATTTTCCCGGCGGTGCACTATTCGATGGGCGGCATCTGGGTGGACTATGAAAAGGATGCGAAGACGGGCGGGCTGGTTCTCGGCTCGCCGCGCAATCAGATGACAAACATCCCCGGATTGTTCGCGATCGGGGAGGCGGATTATCAGTATCACGGCGCCAACCGGCTGGGTGCGAATTCGCTGTTGTCGTGTATTTTTGCGGGGCTGATCGTCGGGCCGACGATACAGAACTATTTCAAGTCGCTGAAGCAGAGCGCGAACGACGCAACCTCGGGGCTGTTTGAACGGAGCGTTCGCCGCCATCGCGACAACATGGACCGTCTCATCGCGCGAACAGGCCATGAGAATGCGTACAAGCTGCATGAGGAGCTTGGGCGTTCGATGACGGCGAACTGCACGGTCGTTCGCTATAACGACAAGATCAAGCAGACGCTGGAGAAGATCGACGAGATCGCGGAGCGTTATCAGCGTGCGCCGCTGGCGGATTCGGGCAAGTGGACGAATCAGAATCTATCTTATACGCGTGCGCTGGGCGACATGATCGTTTTGGCGAAGGTGATCGCAATGGGTGCGCATCGTCGCGACGAATGCCGCGGCGCGCATTACAAGCCGGACTTTGAAATCGCCGGTCTTGATCCGAACGCGAGCGAGGACCTGACGAAGCAGGCGCGAAGCTGGTGCGAGAAATATCGGCAGCGAAATGAGAAGTGGCTCAAGACGACGATCGCGACGCATTCGGCCGATGGCCCGGTGCTGAGCGATGAAGCGGTCGATACGAGCCTGATCGCGCCGCGGCCTCGAACGTATGGGTTGAAGGGGGCGGATGAGATCATGCGGATCTGGAAGGCGGAGTTTTCGCCGGCGGCGGGGAAATGAAAAGTGTCGTATGGGCGCGCCGGTCAGCGGTTCGCCTTTTCTTTTTGCGTTCGCCGTCCGGCACGGGGGCCGGACGCTACGTTGGGCCGAGTGCTACTTTGGGTTTGATGTTGCGTCAGGGTTCGATGCCGTTGTAGGTTTCGAGGGGAACGTCGACGGATTCGGCGACGATCCGCGCGACGCGCTCCAGTTGGCCGGGTGTCAGCGGCGTGGCATATGCTTCGGTGGTTCGCCGGGCAATCGTATATATCTGAATCAACTTGAACATGGCGCCGTCGGCGATGAGTTCGCTCAGCCGGTCGGCAAACGCGCGGACTTCTTCGTCGGGCGGCGGCTGTCCGTGCAGGCGCATCCAGAGCGACTGAATGACGACGGGCCTGCTTCGCGCCGTCTCGCGGATTTCGGCGTGGACATGCGCGAGGGGGTGGCTCGGGCGGTTAACGATTTCGTAATAGGCCTGCGTGCCGGCGTCGAGCTTAGCCCAGATTTCGCCGTTGTTTTCGTCCATGATTGTCAGCCCGGCGGCGACGGCGGGCTTTGTCAGGTAGCAGGCGTCCGTGATGAGGACGATCCTGGTGTCGATGAGATTTCGCTCGCGTCGCAGTTCGGCGACGAGGCGGACGGCATCATCGAATCGCGGGTAAGTCGTCGGTTCGCCGTCGCCGCTGAATGCGATGTCGCGGACGATGCGTTGTTCCGCGGGCAGCGCGTCGAAGGGCGGCGTGGTGAAGAGCGTTCCGTCGATGGCGGCATCGAGCAGCATGGCCAGTTCGCGGCGAACGATGTCGAGGTCAACTTTGCGAATGGTGGGCGGCGTGGTGCGGTCTACCTGGCAGTAGATGCAGTCGAAGTTGCAGGCCTTGTCGGGGTTGAGATTGACGCCGATGGAGAGGCCTTTGCTGCGCCGCGAGATGACGGGGTAGCAGTAGAGCATGTCGCGCCAATGGCGGTCGTGTTCGGCGTAGGCCTGGCGGAGTTTGAGTGGGCGGTTGTTCTGCATGGGGCGTATTGTAATCGAAAGGAGGGGTGGCGCGGAATCGATGGGGGGCGGTCCGGGCGCTTCGTACGCGGATTGCGCGGCGGTGAAACGTGTCTTATTCTTCTCGAGTGTTGGGATCGGCGGCGATTTGGGCGTCTTTGCGTGGAGAATCGTTGCGCGGCGAGCCCGAATTGGGGGCGACCTCATCGGATGCATCGGCGTCCGGGTCGATCGGATTGGACTGCGACTGTTCGCGCTTGTCGCGGCCTGATGTGTTGTAGGGTGCGGGCCGTTCGAAGCTGGGGTAGCGGTATCGATCGAACATGGGCGGCATCGGGGGGATGTAATTCTTCCAGGGGCTTTCCTCTCGCGTGGCGGATTCGAGGTCTTGGCGGGCGAGGTCCCAGAGCAGATCGCGCGTCAGTCGGCGGAAGTCCTGCTCTGAGCGGAAGTCGGATTCGCCGATCTGCACATCACAGTCCGGGGCTTGTTTCATTTTCTTCGCGACATCAATGGGCAAGACGACCGGCGCTCGGACGATGGCGATCGGGGCGCGGCTGCGTGTGTTCCAGAGCACGCCGACATACTCGGCGTCGGCGTCGGTCTCGTCGACACGTGCGTAGATGAGGCACAATTCGCAGGCGTTGGCTTTGGCCGCTTCGAGTATTTCGTCACGATCGCATCCGCGCGGATCGATTCCCGGCTCGCGCAACAGAACGATCTCGCGCACGGCGGGCAGGCCGTCGAGCAGGTGATTCCAATAGATGGCGTGTTGGGAGGGAAGCGGGAGCAGCCGCAGTCGGCGTGCATCGGAAGTCGTCATAAAGGTCTCAACGCGCGCGACGCAAAGGCCGGAAGGAAACTGGCCGCGCGTCGGTTCGGCGATAAGCCGATGAACGCCGGCGCGGGCGAATGTCGCGTGATCGACACCGAAGTCGCTTGCGGCGACGCCAACGGCCGGCGCTTCGGAAGCGACGCGATATTTCGGCGCGACGGCTTGTTGAGCACATGCGGGAGCGGCGAGAATCGCGGCGGCTGCGATCATGAGGCGGGCGTCAGAGTATCGTGTCGGAGTGTAGCGGCGTCTGGCAGCTTGCGCTTTGTTCATGATCTATACCTCGCATGGCGGCGACCGTGCGACGCCTCGCGTGCGCCGGCGTTGGTCCGAGAGTGACGCGACGTTGGCGTCCAGCTCATGGGGTTTATCGGGTACGAGTGCGCAGGACTTGCGTTATCGGTTTGTATGCGGCGTCTCGGCGATTCGGTCGTTGTGGGCCGTGTGCGAGTTAAGTGCCTCTCCACAGGTCCTATCGATCATTATTGATTAGCCGGTTCCACCCGGGTCATTGCGTTAAGCGCGAGGCATGATGTTGCCGCGAGGTGGATGCGCAGGGATTGCGCGTTGCGATGTCGCGGCGCGCAACTCACGTCGCCCGGTAAGGCTTCCGATACCAATAACGTCTTCAACAGGATGGCATGCATGTCGGAACTGTCTTCCAATCCCGTATTTGCATTCGATATCGCCTCGTCGGCCAAGCTGGCGGAGAAGATTCGACCGCGGACGTTTGAGCCGGTCGTGAAGCCGCGTGACGGACGCCGGTCGCTTTTTGGCGGCTTTCTGTTGCATCTGCCGCGTGCGGTCTGGATGTTGATCGACATTTTGATCGTCTGGAGCGGCACGCTCCTGGGGCACGAACTATTCGTCTGGTGGATTTCGACGACGGAGGCGCTGGGCGACTTCAACCATTGGATCGCGAGCATCATCCTCGCGTCGTCGGTCGTTCTGGCGGGGAGCATGTTCGGCCTGTATGACGCGACGACGCTGTGGTCGCGGTCGCGCATGGTGGCACGGTGCCTGCTGACGGTCACGGTGGCAATGGCGGCGACGTGGCTGGTGATGCACCTTTTCATGTATTCGCAGCTCAGCCGCCGGGCGGCGGCGACGGGCATGGCGATCTACCTGGTCAACGCCTCCTTGATTCGGCTGCTGGCGCATCATGCCGTCCGCGATGTTCGCCGTGGTCTTCTGGTGATTGGTCAGGGTCCGTTGACGGGGAAGATCATTCGATCGGTTCGCCGCGAGTCTGTTCCGGGATATCGACTAATCGGGGTGATCGGATCGAACGCGGCGACGGTGGTTGAACACGGTGCAAGCGACATTCCGGTTGTGGGCGACATCAGTCGGATCGAGTCGATCTGTCGCGAGCACGACGTCGCGGAAGTGGTGGTGGCCGACGGTGCGATGCAGAATCCGGGCGACGTTCGGGCGGCGCTGACGTGCCTGCGTCTGGGCTGCCGCGTGACGGATGAGACGACGTTCTACGAGGCGATGTATCAGGAAGTGCCGGTTTCGCATATTACGCCGACGTGGTTTTTGAATGCTGATTTGAAGGGGCAGCTTCGCGAACATGCGGTATCGAAGCGGGTGTTTGATCTGGTGGTGTCGGCGGTTGGATTGGCGCTGTGCGCGCCGCTGCTGCCGCTGATCGCGCTGGTGATCAAGCTGAGCGGATCGGGACCGGTATTGTATTCGCAACGCCGCGTGGGCAAGGCCGGGCGGGTGTTTACGTTGTATAAGTTTCGCACGATGCGGGCGGATGCGGAGTCGGGCGGTTCGATGTGGGCCGGTGCGAACGATCCGCGCGTGACGGGCGTGGGCAAGTGGCTTCGCAAGACACGGCTGGACGAACTACCGCAATTGTGGAATATCCTGCGCGGCGAGATGTCGGTGGTCGGTCCGCGGCCGGAGCGGCCGGAGTTCGTAGCGCCATTGTCGGGGCTGATTCCGTATTTCGATCAGCGGCATCTGATCAAGCCGGGCCTGACGGGCTGGGCACAGATCAATCATGGGTATGGGGCGACAATCGGTGACGCGCGCCAGAAGCTGCAATATGACCTGTATTACATCAAGCACACGTCGCTTGAGCTGGATTTAATCATCCTGCTGCGGACGTTTGGAACGTTCTGCTTGGGGGCGAGATAAGAAGGCCAAGGAAGAGGGGGAGTCGCGCGCATGCACGTCGTACTTCTCGATGCAGTTGAAATCCCTGCTTCTTTAAATCAACCGGCAAATGGCAGGTTGCTCCGAGCGATCGCGTTTTCGTTCAGCATGGCGACGTGCAGCGGTTGCACCATACAAGCCACCCCTCATTTCAATGCCGATTCGCACTTCAACGACCACTGCTTCCTGACAGTCGCGGCTCTGATTGGGCGGCTCTAATTGCGCGGTTCTGATCGGGAACCCGTGATGGCCTTGCTGAATGCTATTCCCAAGGCGATTCGGGGGGTGAGGGCATGCCGCGGCGCCAGTTCATCCAGCAGCGTTCGTACCAATCAATTTCACTGATGGTGATGGTGTAAGTCTGGGCCATCGCGAAGTCCGGGAACTGCTGCGTGGGGTTTTCGATGAGATTTCGAGCTGCGCTCAGCGCGTTGGCGATGGCCTCGTGCAGATCGTAGGCGATGAGCGCCTGCATCTCGCCGCGACGAACGCGCTCAAGGTGGACCGGCGAACCGTGACACAGCACGATTCGGCAGCCGAGCGGCAGGATGCGCTCGCGCGCCGGCGTGACGCGCAGGGGCCAATCGTCAAAAAGCACCCAGCACCCGACGCGCGGGTACTTTTCGGATTCGACGCGCATTCGATGTGCGGCATCGAGCGGATTTCCGCCGCAGTCGACTTCCTTGATGATGAGATATTGTCCGTGCATACGCAGCTCTTCGGCGAAAGCGTGACGGCGGACGCGGCGCGATTCATCGTCTTCACCGGCGTGGAGCGTGATGGCGCTGGTTGAACGGCCTTCGAGCGCCAGCGCGCAGGCCGCGGCGGCCTGCCGGCCAATGTCGCTTTCGGATGGGCCGCTGTAGACGACGCGGCTGGAGGTCGGCACATCGAGGCCGATGGTGATGACGGGGCGGCCGCCGGTCGAGAGCTTCTGAATGGCCGGTCGCAAGGCTCTGTCGTCGCTGGGCATGAGGCAAACGACTTGTGTGTCGCCGTCGATGAGCGACATTATGAGTTTCTGCTGATCGGCCGGCGAGGCATTTTGTGGTGCGACGACGCGGACTTTGTAGCGAGAATTCTCGCGTTCGAAGCGATCGGCCGATGCCTTGAGCACGTCCCAGGTGGGATCGGTCTGGCTTTCGCCGACGAGCGTGATGAAGCGATTGGCGGGTCGCGTCGTGGGCCTGTTGGCGGCGGATTCGTCGCAGCCTGCGATCGAGAAAACGAGCGCGATCGCGGATAGCAGACTTGCAGCCCGCCGTGAGCGGATGGCGATGATCATCAGTCGCTTCGTTTTCATGTTGTTCGGCGTCGGAGCCAAGTGAGCCACATGCCGGCGCCAATTCCGAGGCACGCACCGGCGGCGTCGGCGGTCCAGTCGGCGAACTCGGCGGTTCTGCCGACGAGCGGCTGGGTCCATTCATCGAATAGTGCGTAAAGCATGAGTAACGCCAGCATGGTCATGCCGAATCGTAGCATCTGTTCCGGTCGCACGGGCTGAAATCGCCACCATGTGAGAACGCCGAGCACAAAGAACCCCGTGAAATGCAGGAGTTTGTCGTTGATCCACGCAGGCGACGGTGTGGACGATGGCGGCAGATGCGTGGCCGTGAACGCGCCCAGCATGAAGCCCGCCCAGATGATGGTGCGCGTCGTGTTTGCGCCAGGCCGCATTTTGCGATTGTCTGTCGAGCGTGACGGCGGGTCAAACCTCATCGGTCGAAGCCGCAGGGGCGTGGGCCTCATTGTCAATGGCCGCCGATGCGGTGACGGCTTCAGCCGGAGCGGAGGCGCGCGGTAATTCGGTATCTCGATGGGCGGGTGGAATACGAACAGGCGTCGGCGGCGCGGGCGTGGGCGACTGTGCGACCAATGGCATGGAGCCGGCGGCCTGTATGGGGCCGGCCTCGACAGTGCTGTCGGACAGTGCCGGGGTATCGGCATCGCCACGGCCGTCGAGCAGGGCGAGCAGTTCATCGGCCAAGGCGAGGTAGTCGATCGCTCCGTTGCTGCGCGGCGCGTACTCGAAGATGGATTGTCCGTAGCTCGGGCATTCCGCGAGCTTGACGTTTCGGCGGATGACGGTTTCGAAGATGCGTGCGTTCTGCCAGGGAACGGGCGAGCCTCGCGCGGATTCGAGGAACTTGGACAGGTCGTCGACGACTTCGGCAGTGAGGCGCGTTGCCGCGTCGTAGAGGCACATCACCATGCCCGCGACGCGCAGTCGCGGATTGAGCCGCTGGTTGACGAGTGCGATGGTTTCGAAGAGTTTGCCCGCGCCTTGCAGGGCGAGGAAATGCGGCTGGACGGGAATGAGGACGCGCGTCGCGGCGCTGAGTGCATTCAGGGAGAGGACGCCGAGCGACGGGGGGCAATCGAGCAGAACTACGTCGAATGGTCGCGCTCTGGCGGCGAGCAGATCGCGCAGGATGACTTCGCGGCCGACGACCGAGACGAGTTCGATTTCCGCGGCGGCGAGATCAACATTGGACGGCACGACGGAGATTGACGGCGAATATGGATGGATGGCGTCGTCGAAGGGGAGGTTCTGAGTGAGGACTTCATAGATGCCCCGGCCGATGGTGTCGGTGTCGAGACCGAAGTGAGTGGTGAGGTGGCCTTGCGGATCGAGATCGATGAGCAGGACGCGCTTACCTCGCTGTGCAAGCCCCGCGCCGAGGTTGGCCGCCGTGGACGTTTTTCCGACGCCTCCTTTTTGATTGATGATTGCGATGCATTCCATTGCCGCGTCTCGCATCCTGCTGATATGACGGGTCCGCGTTCGGACCGATGTAAGCGAGCACTATAAGACAATTTGATAGAGGTTGCCATATGGCACGTCGAGCAGGAGCGCCCAAGACGATGAGTTCGCCCATCTGTCGGTGCTGGTTTGCACGATAATTCACAGCCTTGAATGCCAAGTCTGAATCACGCCCGCGACTCGGTTATGATCGAACCGATGCCTGAACTGCCGGACATCGAGGCCTATCTTGCGGCGTTACGGCCGCGCATGGTGAATGAGCGGATCATTCGGATTCGCATCGCCAGTCCATTTCTGGTGCGGACGGTTGATCCGCCGATCGAGTCGATTGAGGGGCGCTTGGTGCTGGGACTTCGACGCATGGGGAAGCGGATCGTGTTCGAGCTGGAGGGCGAGCATTTTCTGATTCTGCACCTGATGATTGCGGGGCGGCTTCGCTGGCAGCCGCCCGGCAACACGCCGACGAAGCCGATCGCGAAGATCGGGCTGGCGGTGTTTGACTTTCCGTCGGGCGTGTTGCAACTGACGGAAGCGGGGACGAAACGGCGAGCCTCGCTTCATCTGGTGATGGGTGAGGCGGCGCTGTCGGCGCATGATCCCGGCGGAATTGATCCGATGTGCGCAACGCTCGAATCCTATTCCGCGGCGCTTCGGCGCGAGAATCATACAGTGAAGCGTTCGCTAACGGATCCGCGGCTGTTCGCGGGGATCGGGAACGCCTATTCGGATGAGATTCTTCACGCGGCGCGGCTGTCGCCGGTGAAGCTGACACGTCGTCTGACGGACGAGGAGGTTCGGCGGTTGCATGATGCCACGGTGGGGACACTGCGGCGATGGACGGATGAGCTGACGCGGCGATTCGTTCGGAAGTTTCCCGGTGCGGGGGATGTGACGGCTTTTCGGCCGGACTTTGCCGTGCATGGGCGGTTTCACCATCCGTGCCCTGACTGCGGCACTTTGGTGCAGCGCATCCGCTATGCGGAGAATGAGACGAATTACTGTCCGCGCTGTCAGAATGGCGGGCGCATTCTCGCGGATCGTTCGCTGTCGCGCCTTTTACGCGAGGATTGGCCCCGGACGATCGACGAACTGGATGAACCTTAGACCGGTTGAATGGACGGCCGAAGCGAATGGGCTTTTCCTGCAATGATGCGTGAGATCGGATGCGCGGGAGGCGCGGGCTGATCGCGATGGAGGGATTCAGTCGGTGACGTTGGAGCGGAGAACTTCGATCGAGAGAAAGATGATGGACGCGGCGAGCAGGGCCGCACTGGCGAGGGCGCTGTAATTGTCGTCGTTTCGCGCGGCGGCGATTAGGAAGCACGCGGCGGCGATTTGGAGCGCGATGGGTGCGATGCAGCGGGCCGTGGTGATCGGAGGCATGGGCAGGCGTTTGCGCCGCTGGGCGAGCAGGCATGGCGAGCATCGTGAAACGCCGTCGATTCCGGGATAGAGCGTCTTGAGATCGCTGCACGTCGGGCAGACTTCGACGGCGGGAGCGGGCGCGCCGCGTCGCGGGGCGATGGCGCGCAGCACGGCGTATGCGGCGGTGATTTTGCAGAACAAATCGTGATTACCGTGGCCGTTCGCGGCGCGATCGGGATGGTGGAGCAGCACGAGCTTTTTGTAGGCGCGGCGCACCTCGGCGAGCGTCGCGCCGGCTTTGAGTCCCAGCACTTCGTAGCATTCGATAGGCTTCATGCTCTGATTCCGTGTTGATCGACCGTCGCGGGTTCATCATGGCCGGGTCGCGCGGATGATACTGCTTTACTCATTTTAGCCAACGACGCCGCGCAGGTGCCATGCACGATGCGGGTTGGATTGCCGGATCGGATGCGCGCCGAAACGCGCGGCGACAGCCGATTGCCGGTCGGCGCGAATCGTGGAGCAAGCATCGCCTGCGGGAGGCCTGTACGGATGCGACGGTTTGAGTGGGTTCGACTGGCGTAACTTCTTTCGGCTGAAGTGTTTGTGGTTGTGTTCGGGCCGAAGTTGCGGCGTTCGATATTGCGGATGGTTGACGCGCCGCGCATTTATATTAGGGTAATGTTAGGTATCTCGGAGGCGGTGCATGGCGCGAAAATCAGGTCAAAATCGGTCGGCTGATTACGGGAGTGATCGGACTCACGAAGCAGCGTCCCGCGCGGCGGATGTCGACGGTCGACATGGGCCGGATTCGCCGCGGCGCGTTCGCGTTCAAGTGATCCGCGAGCCTGGTATCTCGACGATGACACCTCGAAAGCGGGATATCTGCTGGAACTACGGCATCCCCGCGCGAGAGGCGCCGCGCACGCTGGTCGAGCCGACGGAGATCGATCTGTCGCCGGGGATGATCGTCCTGATCGCCGGTCCGTCGGGCAGCGGGAAGTCCTCGCTGCTGACGGCGATCGCGGAGCAGGCCGGCGGCGCGGTGCATGTGGGCCGGCGGCGTTTTTCGCCGGATCGGCCGGTGGTGGACGGTATTGCATCAGGCGACGTGCCGTCGGCGGCGCTCGAGATACTGACCGCGTGCGGACTGGGCGAGCCGCGGCTTTGGATTCGCCGCTATGGCGATCTGTCGGAGGGGGAGCGATTTCGCGCCGATCTGGCGCGTGCCATTGGTGAGGCACGTCGCGCCGAGACACATGGCAAACGAACTCAACCCGGCGAGGCGCGGCCGGTCATCTTCTGCGACGAGTATACTTCGTCGCTGCATCGCAGGCTGGCGCGCGCGGTGTCATGGAATCTTCGCAAGCTGGTGAGCCGGCACGGCCTGACGCTGGTCGCGGCGGCGACGCACGAGGACATTCTTGGCGATTTGCAACCGGATCGGGTGATTCGCCTTGGCGCCGCCGTCGAATGCACTTCGGAACATTCGGCAAGGCGGCTTGGCGGGCGCGCGATTTCGCTGCGGCGCGGGTTGGACATTAAGCCGGGAGGCATCGGCGATTATCACGCATTTGGTCCGATGCACTATCGCAGCCGCGACAATCTGGGCTTTGTCGACAAGGTGTTTGTGTTGCGCGAGAGGACATCGCGCGAGCGACTGGGAATCCTGGTCTATGCTCATGCGCCGCTGGAACTGTCGCTTCGGAACGCGGCGACGGGCGGGCGATTCGTTCGCAATGCGCGGCGGCTGAATCGCGAGCTTCGCATTCTGCGGCGGCTGGTGATGCACCCGGACGTGCGCGGCTGCGGACTGGGTCATTGGTTTGTGCGTAAGACGCTGCCGCAGGTCGGCGTGCGGTTTGTCGAATGTCTCGCGACGATGGGGGAAGTGAATCCGGTTTTTGAGAAGGCCGGTTTGAAGCGGGTGGGTTTGTGCCCGCTGCCGCGCGGTCGAATGCACTTGCTCGAGCGACTGAAACTCGCGGATGTCGATCCGTTTTCGGCGGAGTTTGAACGGCTTGTCGGACGTCATCCGCGTGTGCGGGCGTTGGTGGAGCGGACGGTGATCGAGTGGGCCGGCGGCCTGTACGGAAACAGGCGGCGCAAGACGGCCGGTCGGTCGTCCGAACAACTGGCGCAGTCTTTTCAGCAGATCATCGGGCGGCCGCCGGTTTATTATTTGTGGGACGCGTCGGGGGAGTATCCGGCCGTGAATGCGGAATGAGGAATGCGACCAGACGCAGTGATGACGCCCGGCCTCGCACGGACGGCCATCGCATGTTCATTCGGAAAAACGCCGGGCAACCGCTGCAATGCGCTCCCTTTCATTCAAGGCAACTTCGCACGTCAATAACCACCGCTTTTTGACGGTCGCGACTCTGATTTGGCGGGGCCCTGATTGGGACCATGCGTTTGCCCTGTGCCAGCTACGGTGTGATCTGTTCTCCCCTTGCATTTCTGTATTCCGGCTGGGGGAGACCCAGGGATTTGATCTGGGCTTCGATCGTTTTTCGATCTCCGACAAGAACGAGCAGGGCGTTTTCGAGCGGGACAGCGGGCTTAGCCAGTGCATTGAGGTCTGCGGTCGCGATCTTCATGATGGTGTCGAGGTCCGCGGCGAGGGAGGCGAAGGGGCGGCCTTTCTTTTCGATATCCTGCGCGGTGGAGACGAGTCCGGCGAGGCCCTGAAAGCCCTGGGTGATGCTCATCCGATTTGTTTCGCGGGCCTTTCGGGCTTCCTCGTCGGAGATGTCGGCGGCGCGTATCTTGTCGAACTCCCTGAAGAACTCCGTTAGTGCCGCGCCTGTGACGTCGGCCTGTACGTCGGCTCCGGCGGACAGGTAGCCGAGGCTGCGGGCCATGTTGTAGCTGGATCGCGCGCCGTAGGTGTAGCCCTTGTCTTCGCGAAGGTTCTGATTGAGACGGCTGGTGAAGCTGCCGCCCAGGATGGTGCTGAAGAGATCGTACGAGATGCGCCTGGGGTCGCCGGCCTTGGGGCCGGGCATGTAAAAGCGGATGATGGTCTGGACCGATCCGGGCTTGTCGACGATGACGAGTCGCTTCGGCGCGGCTTTGGGCTGCTCGACGGCGATGGGCACGGGCTGTGACCATCCGCTGGGCGGCTTCCATCCGGCGAAGTGCCTTTCGAGCAGATCGCGGGCCTCATCGGCCGTGATGTCGCCGGCCAGGAAGAAGACGGCCTGCGAGGGGGCAAAGGTCTCAGCGCGGCATTTTCTGAGGTCGGCGAGTCGCAGCTTGTCAACGGATTCGACCGTTCCGGCGACGGGCCGGCCGTAGGGATGGTCGTCGCCGAAGAAGGCGCGCAATCCGACGCGCGATGCCACGGATGCGGCACGATCCTCGGCCTTTCGCAGGTCTTCGAGATGGAGGCGCTGAATGCGCTGCCATTCGTTTTCGTCGAAGCGCGGGCGGAGGAGGGCGTCGGCGTAGAGGGCGGCGGCGGGTTCGAGATTTCGCTTCAGGACGGACAGATCCACCGTGACGGCGTCGTAGTCGGCCTGTGCGCGGAAGGACGCGCCGAGCATATCGAGTGCGTCGGAGAATGCGGGCGCGTCGAGTTCGCCCGCGCCTTCGTCGAGCATGGCGGCGGTCAGGTAGGCGAGTCCGGGTTTGTCGATGTCGCTGTAGAGCGCGCCGGCCTTGAGCATGATCGAGAGATGCACGAGCGGCAGTTCGGCGCGCCGCCAGTGTCGGACCTCAATGCCGTTTGAAAGCTTAAAGACCTGCGGGGGCGTGGGCTCAAAGGCCTTGGGGGCTGACGGTCCGGGAGGCTCATCCCGTCCGGCGAGGATGTCGCCGGCGCTCTGGCTGGGCGGTCCGGCATCAGCCTCGGAGAGGACGCGCATGATGAGGCGGGCATCAGGTGTGAGAACCTCACGCGCGGCCTTGGTGACGGATTCGACGGTCTCGCGACGGTAGCGATCAAGATCGCGTTTGAAGCCGTTGGGTTCGCCCCAGTAGAAGTTGTACTTATTGAGGGCATCGGCCTTGGCGAGGAGACTCTGGAGCCGGCTGAGCATCTGGTATTCGATGCCGGCCTTCTGGCGTTCGAGTTCTTCGACGGTGGGGCCTTTGGCGGTGAACTCCTTGAGAACCTCGTCGGCAACGTGCTCGATCTGATCGAGCGAGACGCCGGGCTTTGCGGTGATATTGATATAGAAGAGGGAGCCGAGCAGGGCGGACGCCTGATAGGCCGACACATCGGTGGCGATCTTGTCTTCGTAGATGAGGCGCTTGTAAAGGCGGCTGTTGATGCCGTCGGAGAGGATGCCTGCGACGAGGTCCATTTCGGCGTCGCCGGGCTGAAACTCGGCGGGGCTGTGGTAGACATAGGTGAGGCGACTGAACTGCACGGTGTCGGTGTATGTGACGCGCTTGACTTCGGAGAGGCGCGTCGGCCCCGCGGCGGCGTGCTTCGGGTCGGCGTCGCGCGGGAGGGTGCCGAAGAGTTTCTCGATAAGGGGCTTGATCTCGGCGGGGTCGAAGTCTCCGGCGACGACGAGCGAAGTATTGTTCGGCACGTAGAACGTCTTGAAAAAGTCTTTCACGTCCTGAACAGTCGCGCTTTGCAGGTCTTCATGACTGCCGATGACTTCGATATGGTAGGGGTGGTTCTTCGGGTACATCAACTCGCTGACTTTGAGTTCGGCGCGGCCGTAGGGCTGCATCTCGCTGGTCTGTCGGCGTTCATTGCGGACGACTTCGCGCTGCTTGTCGAGCTTGTCCTGGGTCATTTCGCGGCCGAGGTCTTCGAGACGATCGGCATCGAGCCAGAGCAGCGTGGGCAGCAGGCTGCCGGGACCGAATGAGAAGTAATTGGTTCGGTCCCATGAGGTGGTGGCGTTGTTCCAGCCGCCGCCCTGCTCCATGAGTACATCGAACATATTGTCCGGTACGCGGCGCGTTCCCATGAACATGAGATGCTCGAAGAGATGGGCGAAGCCGGATCGGCCCTGCGGTTCGTCCTTGCCGCCGACGTAGTACCAGAGATTGATAGTGGCGACGGGGAGTGAGTGGTCTTCATGGAGTATGACGGTCATGCCGTTGTCGAGCTTGTATTTCTCGTAGGCAACATCCTGCGCGGTGGCGACGGACGCGGCTGTCAACAACAGCAGGGCGATGGCCGGCAAGGCGGGGTTGAAACGCGGAAGGGATGCTTTGATGCAAGTCATGACCGATGGCTCCAAGGGAGGTTTTTTATTGCCGATGTACATCAAGGCGGAAGATTGTAAACTCGCGTCGAGCCGTGCGACAGGCGGCGAAAAAAGAGCGATCGGCCGGTGCGGGATACCGGCCATTGTGGGACCGTGCGCATGAAGCTGTTTATCCAGATACCCTGTTTGAACGAGGAAGCGACGCTACCGGCGACGCTGAACGATCTACCGAAGGCGATTCCCGGCATCGACGAAATACATGTGCTGATTATCGACGACGGCTGCACCGATCGGACGGTGGAGGTCGCCCGGCAGCACGGCGCGAGGCATGTGCTGAGCTTTACCGGCAACCGCGGTCTGGGTCATGCTTTCGCGGCGGGGTTTGACTATTGCCTGCGGCATGGTGCGGACATCATCGTCAATACGGATGGCGACAATCAGTACTTCGGTGGCGACATATCGAAGCTGGTGCAGCCGATCATCGAGGGGCGTGCGGACCTTGTGATTGGCGATCGCGAGCCGGAGAAGGTGCCGCACTTTTCGTTTGTGAAGAAAAAGATGCAGACGCTGGGGAGCTACGTGGTGAGCCGTCTGGCGAATCTGCACGTGCCGGACGTGGCGAGCGGCTTCAAGGCGTATTCGCGCGAGGCGGCGATGCGTTTCGCGCTGTCGACGGATTTTGACCACACGGTGGATCATGTGATCCAGGCGGGCCGGAAGCGGATCATTACGATGAGCGTTCCGATCCGCACGAATGAAAAGCTGCGCGAGTCTCGGCTATTTTCGAACATCGGCGTTTTCATCGCGCACTCGCTGGGAATCATGCTTCGCGTGTATTCGTCGTATCGCGCGATGAAGATCTTCAGCACGGCGGGCGCGGTGGCGTTCGGCGCGGGCTTTCTGATCGGCGTGCGGTTTCTTTATTACTACTTTTTCACGGATGAGGGCGACTTGCACATTCAGTCGCTGATTCTCGCGGCGATTCTGATGCTGGCGGGGTTTCAAATGGTGCTGACGGGAATCGTCGCGGACCTGATCAATTCGAGCCGAGGCGTTCTGGAAGACCTGTCTTATCGTTTGCGGCGGATGGAGTTGGATACGTCAAAGCGTCAAAACACCGAATCGCCGAAACCCTGAATCGTCGAAACATTGATAGGTTGAAACACTGAAGCATTGAATCGTCAAATGCCGAAACGGCGAAATGACGAGGCGCCCGGTGTTTAGCCCAGCTCCGAAGGAGCAGGCGCTGTCGGATACTCGGGAATAAAAAGGCCCCGGACCATTTCGATCCGGGGCCTTTGATTGTCATTCGGATCCTATTGATCCGGGGGCGATGATCGTGACTCCATCATACGCGGACATCAGCGCGACGGGAGCACGTTGATCGGCTCGGTTTCCTTGTTCCGATTCTGCTGTTCGCCGGGGCGGAAGAAGAAGAAGCCCATGCCGCCGCCGCCGAAGCCGCCGATCTGATATTGGGCTTCGAGGGCCTTGTCGATGCGCGTCTTGACATCGGTCAGGTGTGCCTCGGTCGCGACATCGAGTTTCGCGTTCTTCAGCACGTCGCCGATCTTCTTTGACAGCTTGGAGACGGTCAGCCGCGAAATGGCGTTGGCATCGGCCGGAACGATTCCGCCCGGATCGCTAAGCACCATGTCGAGAAGCTGTTGGATGTGATTTCGCTGTAGATTCCGCCGGAAACTGTTGATGAACGGCCTGGCGTCGGTGCCCTTGCGATTGGAATCGGACAACTCGGACCAGATGGCATCGGTGATGTCGTTGATGTGTTCGGCGAGGCTGAAGACGTCTTCGCCGTCGGCGAACTTCACTTGGTTGTCATGGATGCGGCCGATGGTGAAGGGGTTCATCATGGTGACGAGCACGTCGAACTGGGCGCCGGCGATGAAGCCGTGGATGTTGAAATCGACGAAGAAGTCGTAGTCATCCGATCCCCAGTGGCTCCAGCGTCCGGGCTGGAGATGGCTGAGCAGCTCGGGGCTGATCTGGTAGGCATCTTCCGCAAAGACATGTTCGCAGACGAACTTGAGGGCATCGCGCTGTTCCTTGGCCGGGACGACCTGAACGGGCGTTCGCGCGTCGGGGTCGGCCTTGTGGTCGCGGTTGATGATCTGACCGCCGGGGAATCGCGCGGCGAATCCGACGACGCGGGCGCGCTGCCCCATGACGGAAGCGAATGCGCGCCGGAGCCGGGTGTAGCTTTCACCGTCCTTGACGGCCCACTTGCTGATGTCCGCCACAAGGCTGTTGATGAGCTTGATCTGGCTTTCGGCGTAAGTGAGAACATCCTTGCCCATGTCGAAGCGGTTTGAATAGGGATCGGGCGAGAGGAAGCCCATGGTGTCTTCGTCGGTGGCATAGTCGAGGCCGGCTTCGGCGACGCGCGACGCGATCTTGCCGAGCATCTCTTTCTCGTCGGAATAGGGCTTGCCGACGGGTCGATAGCCGTACTCGATGGCCCAGTAGTCATAGGGGCCGAGGGTTCGCGTGGTGAAGTTGCCCTGGGTTTCGCCGCGCGGTGCGATGATGGCGGGGTTGTAATCCATGACGGAGCCGACGTTGGCCTCGTTCGGCGCGGCGCTTTCGGCGATGTCCTTCATGGGGAGCCAGGTGCTGGCCTTGAAGTTGTGCCGCAGTCCGAGACAGTGGCCGACTTCGTGCATGACGATTTCCTTGATGATCTGGCCGATGAACTCTTCGCTGTTTCGGCCGAGTCCGGTGGCTTCGAGCGCGAGTCCGGCGAACTGCATCTGATGTGCCATACCGCTGGCACACTCGCACATGGGCTTGCCGCGCTCCTGCATTCGGCGCATCAGGGCGCGATGGAATTCGGCGTCGGGATCGTCATGTACGCGGACATTGGGGAGCAGCAATTCGCGCGCGGAGCGATACTTGAACTGGGGATAGGCCTGATAGAAGTCTTCGAGGTAGGGGTTGTACGGCTCCCACTTTTCCTCGCCGCCGGTGAGGCGGTCGTAGCTGGTGACATAATGTCGCACCATCGCATCATCGAAGACGATGTCGGCGTCGAAGATTTGTCCGGTGAGCGGGTGGGCGCGGGACGGACCCATCGCGAAGCCGCGGCCGGTGACAATCCATCGGAAGAAGTTGTATCGCACGTCTTCGGGATCGAGGTCTTTGGTTCGGGCGTCGTAGTCTTCCTGCTGGATGACTTCGATGGCATCGAGGAAGCCGCATTTCTCGTAGGCCTTGTTCCATTCGAGAATGCCTTCCTTGACCCAGCGTCGATACTTGAGGGGGACGGTTTTTTCGATGTACCAGATGATGGGATTCTTAGGCGCGGAGAGTTCGGCGGTCGGATCGCGTTTTTCGAGCCGCCAGCGATTGACGTAGCGGTTAAATAGCGTCTTGGCGTCGTGCTCCTTGGACCAGTCCTTGCGGACGGTGAGGAAGTAGCCGATGCGGTCGTCGGCGATGCGCGGCTGATAGCCGTTGGCGGATTCGGGCACCTTTGACAGGCTGTAATGGAAGAGCATGCGCTTGCCGCCGCCGCGACTCATGAATGCGAGATCGGCCGAGAGTTCGACGTTTTCGGGGAAGGCCTTGAACTTGGCCCACTTGCTGAGGTCGGGGCTGATGCCGCCGCCCATTCCGCCGGTGAAATAGCCGCCGATGCCGGAGAAATCACTCTTGAACAGTCCGTCGAGGTCGATGACCGGATCGCCGCCGTTCATGGTGAGGATCGGAATCTTTCGCATGATGATGTCGCCGCCGTAGCTTCGCTTGATGACGTCGGCGACGGGATTGCTGCCGCCCTCGACATAGCGCGGATCGACCTGCATGAGAACGAGGTCTTTGTTGGAGCGCTCGAAGTAGGCGAGGAAGTGATCCAACTGAAAACCGGTCGCGACCGGCCCGCCGGACATGCTGGTGGCGACGAGGAACTGCTGGCCGATGAGACCGGAGGGAATTTGCGCCCGCAGCGAGTCGGTCTTCTTGTTGTGCCAGAGGGTGATGAACGGCGTCTGAGCCGTGGGGACCTGCGTGAACTCCTTCATGGTTTCGTCAAATGGCGGGAAGTCCGGCTTTGGTTTTTCAGCCGGTGCGGGTGGCGCTCCGGGCGGCGCCTTGGGTGGCGCGGCCTCGTCGGCGGTGACGACGGCCGTCATCGCGATGCATAGCGCGACGGCAGTGGTGAGGATTCGTTTCGGCAGCATGCTTTGCTCCTTATGAATGGAAGTGTGGGTCATCCAACCTGATTCGGTCGGCGTCTGTGTCATTTTCAAGTTCGGTCCGAAGGGGCCTTGCGTTCGATTTCCTTTATAGGCTCCGTCGTACTGCGGCGTTGCAGCGCGAACAGTTTTTAAGCGCGCGATCTCGCGGAGAGCGGTTTTGCCAGTGGCGATCGATCGTCGCGGGGTGAAGCCGGCATTGTGTTCGCGAGGCTCTCACTTTGCAAAGCGCTGCTCAGCGCGATCAGCAAATGCGCAGCGCGGACATCTTGTCCCGTCGGCGCGCGTTCCACGTATGATTTCGGATAAACCATGCTCAATACAGCATTTCGGATCGATGCGGTTTAGCTGGCGCAAGGTCTGCGCAGCCCAGGGGTTAAACGGAAGATCGGGCGGCGTCTCACAGTACTGGGGATGGGGTTATGACCTGTGGTGCTATGATCCGCGCAGACGGCGAACGTCGCGTTTGGCGGTTGCCGGGAGGTGGCGATTGATTGACACGCCGTTGGGTGGGTGCTAGGTTTCGGTGCCCTCCGTTGTGAAATCATGGCATTTTGGGTGTGGAGTTGTCGGAAATGTAGGCCGATATACGCCCGGAAACGGGCGTCGGAAGATGCGGATTCGCCGGCGAAGAGCCGTCCATAAAAGTCTATCTGATCGAAAGTTAGGAAATAATGGCCAAGAAGGCATCAAAGGTCAAGTCGAAACGGTCCGCAAGCAGGGGCGCTGACGAAGCGCGGTCGGGCGACGGTCGCAACCTCGTGATTGTCGAGTCGCCGGCGAAGGCCAAGACGATCAACAAGTACCTCGGGCGTGACTATGTGGTGAAGGCCAGCCGGGGCCATGTGCGCGATCTTCCGCCGCATCAGTATGGAATCGACCCGGGTCGAAACTTCGAGCCGATGTATGAGATTCTGCCCAAGAACAAGAAGATCGTGGATGAGTTGCGTCGACTGGCAGACGCGGCGGACACGGTTTATCTGGCGACCGACCTTGACCGCGAGGGCGAAGCGATCGCGTGGCATCTTGTTGAGGCCTTGAGTCTTCCGGCGCGCAAGGTTCAGCGCGTGGTGTTTAACGAGATCACGAAGACGGCGATCAAGGAGGCCTTTGAGCATCCTCACGAAATCGACATGTCAAAGGTCGAGGCTCAGCAGGCGCGGCGCGTGCTGGATCGGATCGTGGGCTATGAACTTTCGCCGCTGCTGTGGAAGAAAATCGCGAAGGGCCTGAGCGCTGGTCGCGTGCAGTCGGTGGCGGTGCGGCTGATTGTGGAGCGCGAACGCGAGATTCGGGCATTTGAGCCACAGGAATATTGGGCGGTCGATGGCGTCTTTGCGACGCGGGCCGATGGGCTGGACAAGCTGGCCGACAACTGGCGGACATTCCTGGCGACGCCGGGCGAGAAAAGCGACGGCCCGTCGCAGAAGGACCGATTCGCGTGGCTGGGGGATCATGCGTGTATTGAGACGGCGCTGTCTGAAATCGCGCAATCCGCGTTTCGTCCGGAGGGCCGCATCGTCAAAGGCGACAAAGGCTCGAAGCAGGCGAGCGATTTCGAGAGCGCGGTGGATTCGGTGCGGTCGATCGCAGATGCGCTGGGCTTCAAGACCGAATCGGTCAGCGATGAGCCATGGAAGGAATACGAGCATCTCAAGCTTCGAAAGATCGCGCTGAACGGTCGGATGGCACTGGATGCAGCGCCGGATTTTCATGTCAAGTCGATCGACACGAAGCGAACGACAACGAAGCCGCCGACGCCATTCACGACAGCGACGCTCCAGCAGGCCGCGGCGAACCAGCTTCACTTTGCGGCGTCGCGCACGATGCGCATTGCGCAGGGGCTGTATGAGGGCATCGACATTCACACCGGCGAAGGAAACGTCGGTCTGATTACGTATATGCGAACCGACTCGCGCAATCTTTCGGCGGAGTCGATCGGCGCGGCGCGGACGCACATCGCGGAGCACTACGGCGACAAGTTTCTGCCGGAGAAGCCCAATCGCTATGCCAGTTCGGGCAAGGCGCAGGAGGCGCACGAGGCGATCCGCCCGACCGACGTGAACCGCACGCCGGAGTCGCTGCGCGGGCATCTCTCGGCGGAGCAGCTCAAGTTATATACGCTGATCTGGAATCGCTTTGTGGCGTGCCAGATGACGCCTGCGCAATGGGATGCGACGACGGTGCTGATCAGCGCGGCGACGGCGCAGGGTGAGGCGGTGTTCAAGGCGACTGGTCGGGTACTCGTATTCGCGGGTTTTTATAAAGTGATGGGCGTTCCGAAGAGCGCGGATGATCAGACGCTGCCGCCGCTGACGGTGGGGCAGCGCGTGTATCCGATCGACATCCGGCCGGAGCAGAAGTTCACCGCCCCGCCGGCGCGATTCACGGAGGCCTCGCTGGTCAAGACGCTGGAGGCCGAGGGGATCGGCCGGCCGAGCACGTATGCGGCGATCATCCAGACGATTCAGGATCGCGGCTACGTGGATCAGGAGGATCGGAAGTTTCATCCGACGGCGCGCGGCGAGGTGGTGACGGACAAGCTGGTGGCGCACTTTCCGAAGATCATGGACATCGGCTTTACGAGCCACGTGGAAGACGAGCTGGACAAGATCGAGGAGAACCACTGCGACTGGCACCATGTGCTGCACGAGTTTTACGATCCGTTCAAGGAGTCGCTGGCGAAGGCGAACGAGGAGATGGAGCGCGTCCGGGCGGAGCCGAGCGAATACACGTGCGAATTATGCGGCAAGGAGATGGTCTATCGCCTCGGTCGCAACGGGCGGTTTCTCTCGTGCACGGGCTATCCCGAATGCACGGGCACGATGAACATCGACAAGCACGGCAAGCCGATGGAGACGCCGAAGGTCGATGTGCAGTGCGAACTGTGCGGCAAGGACATGCTGCTCCGCCGGAGCAAGCGCGGGCCGTTTCTGGGCTGCTCGGGCTATCCGGCGTGCGGCGGGACGATGCCGTGCGCGGATGACGGCAAGCCGCTGAAGAAGGTTCGTGCCGAAGATGTGGCACAGGCCTGCGCCGAGTGCGGCGGCAAGATGGAAGTGAAATACGCGCGCGGCCGGGCGTTTCTCGGCTGCGACAACTACCCCAAGTGCAAGGCGACAGCGCCGATGCCCGAGGGCGTGTATGTCGAGAAGCCCAAGCCGGAGTCGGCCGGCGCGCGGTGCGACAGATGCGGGCGGTCGATGGTGATCCGCAAGAGCCGGCGCGGCCCTTTCCTGAGCTGCTCGGGCTTTCCGCGGTGCCGCAATGCGATGCCGATGGAGAAGCTGGACCATCTCAAGGCGCTGGAGGCCGAAGGGAAGATCCCCGAAGCGCCGACGGAACCGGCCAACGGCTCGCGCGTCGGCGCGGCCAAGGGCGGGGCGAAGGGTCGTGCGAAGCGGCTGACGAAGGAGGAGGTCGCGGGGCTGGGCACGCCGCCGGCGGGCTTTGCCTGGACGAGCACGGGGCGCCCTGTGGTCGAAGTGATGCCGAAGGGCGGCGTGCTGAAGTGCTTTGAATGCGGCGAGGACATGACGCTCCGCACGGGGCGGTATGGCCCGTTCTTCAGTTGCAACAGTCCGAAGTGCCGCGCAGTGGCGAACCTTCGCGGCGAGGCGAAGAAGCAGGCCGACGCGGAGTCGGGCGAGACGCGGTCGAAGCCGATCGAGACGGACATCAAGTGCCCGGACTGCGGCAAGCCGATGCTGCTGCGAATGGGGCGGACGGGGCGGTTTCTGGGCTGCAGCGCGTATCCGACGTGCAAGAAGACGATGGAACCGCCGCCGGGGCTTCTGCGCGAAGTGGCGGTCGCGGCGGGGGCGTGAGGGGTTGGGGATTCGCTGTTGGTGGGTTGGAGTTCCTGGTTCGAGAATCGAATCGGGCGGCGCGAGAATTGAAGTTCGTCACTCGCGACTCGAAGTTCGCGGCTTGAATGGGATGACTCGCGGCCTCTGATTCAAAATAGGTGGCGCGAGATTTGAAATGGGTCGGTCGAGATTCAAAACGAGCGGCGCGAGAATTGAAGTTCGCGGCCTGAGATTTGAAATTCGTGATTCGAGATTCAAAGCTCGTCGCGCCGGGATCGCACCCTACTCTCACTGATCGAGAAGTCGTAGCTTGACCGATGCTTGGCCATCGGACGACGCATCGTTCACGGAAACACTCTCCACCGGTTTCTGTCCCGCCGACCAATTGGCCTCCATGAGCACGGCAAATCATTGCAAGACAAGCGGTTAAGATAGTCGAAGAAAATCTGAAAAAACAGGTGCGCCTTCATGCAGTGTTTCTCGCATGTACGAGGCAGGGGGCCGCGTTTTCTACTGGAGCGCCCTGCAGAGCGTGAAACATGTCGAAGATTTTTGTGGAGGAAATGACGATGTACCGAATCAACAAACTACATGCTCTATTGCTTGTTCTGGTTCTAATTCCGTTCATGGGGCAAGATGGATACTGCGGACTTGAGGGGCCTCAAGGACCGAGAGGCGATACAGGGCCTCGTGGACCGCAAGGGCCTCCGGGGCCGCAGGGTACCGCAGGTCCGGCCGGCGCCATGGGTCCACAAGGCGCTACTGGTCCGCAGGGCCCCGCAGGTCCACAGGGGCAACCGGGACCACAGGGTGATCCAGGGTCGGGTTCAGGCGGTGGAATCAACCAGCTCGTTGCCGGTACGGGGCTATCCGGTGGGGGTTCTTCCAGCAGTGTGACGCTCAATATCGCCAATAGCGGTGTCGGCACCTCACAGCTCGCAAACAGCGCCGTCACTCTGAGCAAGATCAACGCATCCGGCGCTCAGAACGGTCGGGTTCTGAAGACAGACGGTTCGTCGTTGTTCTGGGGTACAGACGAAACGGGTGGAGGGGGTGGTGGAGGCATCACGGGAGTCACCGCTGGGACGGGCCTTAGCGGCGGTGGCACTTCTGGATCGGTAACACTCAACATCGCAAACGGCGGAGTCGGTGCCTCGCAGCTCGCGAACAGCGCCGTGACGAGCGATAAACTCGCATCTCAGGTTGCATCATTAAACAAAGTCTCCGGAGGACACATTAGCGCGACGTCCAACGGCATTGTTGGAATTGGTACAACTTCACCAATGTCAACATATAGACTGGATGTTCTTGGTACGACTAATAGTATTCTAGGCAGGACTTCCGGGGCAAGTGGAACAGGTGTATGGGGTGTCCTGCTTCAGTCGGAATTGGAGAAAGCCGCCGTCGGAGTTACACCTATAGG
>CAZRFP010000057.1:0-24529 GCA_964599535.1 uncultured Planctomycetaceae bacterium | reverse complement strand
CAACGCTCATCGCATTGCAACAGCGCCTCACGCAAGACCTTGCGCCGGATGCCCTGAAACTCACCGCTTACCTGTTGAAACCCATGAAAGCTGCACGCCACGCGCACGTCGCCATGCAATTGCGCCGAAAGCAGGGTGTCCACCAGGAGTGAAAGTCCGCGAACATGAATCACGTCGACCGAATGCGCGCCCAGCACGTCGGCCAGTTGCCGCGACCACGCGCCGGGGCGCCTTGACAGCGAGTGCCTTATCAGCGTCACCCGTTCCGACAGTTCGCGCGCGATCGAGTCGCCGGCGCCTGAGCCATCGACCGTCACGACGACATGGCGAAACCGCTCGGTTCCGAGGCGGTTAACAATATGCACAAGCTGCCGCTCCAGCCCGCCGCGGCCCAGCCGCCAGACCGGATGGCACACCGTGATGACGGGCGAAGGCGCTCCGGCGCCCTTCACCGGCACGATTCGCCGCCGGCCGTCCATGTAAGGCCCGACGATGGTTGATGCGTCGCTCGATCGAGTCATGAAACCGCTCCCGCCCCCTGCACAACCTTAGAATAAACCCGCCGAAGGATGCGCGCCCGCGCACGACCTGAATCAGCGCGCGGGCATGCTTCTCGCGGAACGAACGGCGATGCGCTTTCGCGCATCCCTTTTATCGGCGTTCGGTTTGTGCGGCGTGATTCGCACGGCCCGATATCGGCGCGCGACGGCGCCTGCGCCTGTTTCACAAAAGAACGCGCGGCCCACTCGATTTCACGCGAAGACCGGCGCAGAATCCGCGCCGCTCACGAGATGCATCAACAGCGCATTTGCTGCGCCTTCCTTTTCCAGCTTGGTGCCGGCCACGACCACAATCAGATCGCCCGCCTCAACCAGCTTCGCGCCGATCAGAAGATCATCCACATCTTTCAACATGCTCAGGATGCGCTCCGTGCGTTTGGCCTGCCGCGGGATGACGCCGTAGTACATCGACATCCGCCGGCAGACGTGCAAATCAGGCGACAACCCGACCACCGGCACGCTCAGTCGCGTCTTGCTCAACAGCCGCGCCGTGTTTCCGGTGTCCGTCCAGACGGCAACGAGCTTCGCTTCCAGCTCGCGCGAGAGCAGGCTGGCGCCGTGAGCGACGGCCGTCGTAATGCGCCGCATCGTTCGCGCCGCATCGACGCGCGCCGCCTCGTTGCGCGTGCGCAGATAGGATTCCGTCTCGCGCGCGATCTGCTCCATCGTGCGGACCGCCTCGATCGGGTAGGAGCCGACCGACGTCTCGGCGCTCAGCATGATCGCATCGCCGCCGTCCAATATCGCATTGGCCACGTCGCTCACTTCGGCGCGCGTGGCCGTCGCGTTATCCACCATCGACTGCAGCATCTGTGTCGCCACAATCGCAGGCTTGCCGGCGGTCTGGCACATGCGGACAATCTGCTTCTGAAGCACGGGCACGCGCGCGACATCCATCTCCACGCCCAGGTCGCCGCGAGCCACCATCACCACGTCGGCGGCCTCGATAATCTCATCCAGATGGCCGATCGCCGCGGTCGTCTCGATCTTCGCAACAATCCGAATGTCGCAGCCCGCCAGCGGCAGCAGACCTTGCAGCTCATGCAGATCGGCCGCGCTGCGGACGAATGAAAGGGCGACATAGTCAAGACCGTTCTCAATCGCCCACGCCAGGTCTTCCCGATCCTTGTCCGTCATTGCCGACATTCGCAAATCGCTGTCTGGCAGGTTCAGCCCCTTGCGCGTGCGGATCGCGCCGCCTACCTCTACAAGGCACGTCAGCCGATCCGAATGCGCCGCTTCGACGCGAAGGCGAACGCAGCCGTCGTCGATCAACACGCGATGACCGGCCCTCACCTCGCTGACCAGTTCGGGCCGATTCGTCGATATGCGCTCCGCAGTGCCGACGACATGGCCGGCAACGATGTCGATTCTTGCACCCCGGTCGACACGAACACCGTCGCCTTCGACCGGATCGACGCGGATTTTCGGACCACATAAATCGCCCAGCACCGCCGCCATCGAGCTGGTCTCGTCGCACGCCGCACGGATGTTCGACAGCGTCCGCGCATGCTGCTCCAGTGTGCCGTGGGAAAAATTGAGGCGAAAGACGTCGACGCCGGCCTCGATCAGCGCGCGGATCATCTCTCGTGAATCCGTGGCCGGGCCAAGTGTCGCGACGATTTTGGTCTGGATCATGGATGCTCCTGCCTCATTGGGGGCGCGGCCAGCCGAGGGCCGGTGCCGCTTTCAACCGCATTCTATATCGTCCGGCCGGCGCGTCCCGCCCGTTTTTGCGCGCTTGGCGGCCCCGGCGCGCCGAATTCACGCTACAATATCGGCGAGCGGAGCAGGCCGGACGGCCGCCCGACGCCTCGCGGCGCCGGGAGGAAAGTCCGAACTGGTCAGGGCGCGGTGGCGGCTAACGGCCGCCGGCGGCAACGCCAGGGAAAGTGCCACAGAAAAGACACCGCCGATGGGTGGCGCCCACGTGACGTCATCACAGGCAAGGGTGAAATGGTGCGGTAAGAGCGCACCGCGCGGCCGGTAACGGTCGCGGCATGGCAAACCCCACCGCCAGCAAGCCCATGTATGCGGCGATAGATTGCATGGAATACCCCTCGCCGGCGACGACTGAATGGGGGCCGCCATTCACGAGACCGGCGCCAAAGGTGGAACCCATGATCTGCGGAGCTGCCCGCTCCGTTCGAACCGTACCGCGGGAGTCCGGAGTATGGTTCGAGAAGCCGCGGGTAGGGCGCACGAGCCGGCGGGCAACCTCCGGCCTAGAGAAATGGCCGTCGCCCGCGCGTTCGCAAGAACGCGCGGGAACAGAATTCGGCTTACAGGCCTGCTCCGCTCTTTTCTTTCCAATCCGCGCGGAAGATCTCGGCCGCGTTGCTGATCGAGCGCCATTCGATACGATTCCCCCATTGATTGCCCGCAGACAGTCGAGTTGAACTTCCGCGAGGTCCGCAGCCGCACATGCCTGAGCCGCGCTCCAATCCATCTGACGCCGCCGTTGACGGCGCGCGCATGTCGTTTGGTGAGCACCTCGACGAGCTGCGCAAGCGGATTATCTTCGCGCTGTGGGGCCTGCTCGCCGGCGCGGCCACCTGCTACATCTTCGGCGAGCGCATCATCGAGACGCTGACCGCGCCGTACTACGTCGCCATGCGCGATCTCGGGTTTGATCCGCGCATGGTGCAGCTCAATCCGATCGAGTCATTCCTCGAGTACTTCAAGATCACCGTCGAATTCGGGCTGGTGCTCTCCGCGCCCTGGGTGCTGTATCAACTCTGGCTCTTCGTTGCCGCCGGCCTGTATCCGCACGAGCAGCGGCTGGTGCGACTCTTCGCGCCGACATCGATCGGGCTGTTTGTCATCGGGGCGACGTTTATGGTCGTCGTCGTATTGACCGGGCTGATGAACTTTCTGATCGGCTTCTCCAAAAGCTACCCCCTTCCGGGCGAGGACAATCCGCTCGTGCGGCTGCTCTCGTGGCAATACGGTTCGGAGCGGCCGACGACGACCGGCCCGCTGCCGACGATGCAGATTCCCGTCGTGACGTCCGCGCCGGCCGATCCGGCGCCCGGCACGATCTGGTTCGACGAGCGCACGCGCAAGCTCTACATACGCGGCGCGGAAGAGACATACGAGCAGTCGCTCATGAAGAGCAGCGCTTCGCAATTCGTGCAGCCGTTCTTCAGCGTCTCGGAGTATCTCGGCTTCGTCGTGAATCTCGCATTGGCATTCGGGCTGGGGTTTCAGATTCCGATCATCGTCGTCTTTCTGATCTGGATCGAGATCGTGCCGGCGCAGCGCATGGCCGCCGCGCGGAAATATATCATCCTCTCGATCGCCATCGCGGCGGCCGTTTTGACGCCTTCGCCCGACATTGGCACGATGCTGCTTCTGATGGTGCCCATGATCCTGTTGTTCGAGCTGGGCCTGCTCATCGGGCGACTGCTGAAATCTCGAAGCGCGGCCTAGCGCGGCGGTCCCTCGCTGCGGTTGTCAGTTTTCATCCCGTCGCCATAATGCGACCGAGTCCTTCAACTACGGAAAGCCCGCGCCATGGCCGCCGACGCACTTGATCAATCCACAACGCTTGAGCAGTTGATAGCACTGCTTCAGGGCGGCGACGAGCAGGCGTTGCGCGATTTCCTCTCGGAACTTCACGCCGCCGACGTTGCCGATCTGCTGGCCCATCTTCCCGAGGAGGACCGATCCAGCATTTTGTTTCTGATGCCGCCGCGCGTCACGGCTGAAGTCATCGTCCTGCTCGATGAGGCGCTTCGCAGCGACATGCTCGAAGAGATGACCGAGCAGCAGGTCACTAACGTCCTCAAGGAATTGCCCGCAGACGACGCCGTCGACGTTCTCGATGAGATGGACGAGGACGTGGCCGACAAAATCGTCGCCGCGCTTCCGCCCGAACAGCAGGCCACCCTCGAGCCGCTGCGCCAATACGAGGAAGACACGGCCGGCGGCATCATGAACCCGCACTTCGTCGCGGTGCCGGCGCATGCCGCCGTGCGCGACGCGGTCGATCGCATCCGCAAGCTGACCGAAGAGCAGAAGCTCGAAGTGTATTACATCTACGTCGTTGATTCCGGCGGCAAGCTTGTCGGCGTCGTTCCGCCAATGCGGCTGATTACCGCCCAGCCTGACACGCCGATTGAGGCGCTGGTTCTGCCCGACCTGTTCGTCGCGCAAGTCGACGACGACCAGGAGGGCGTCAAGAATAAATTTGATAAATACGACGTCGTCGCCCTGCCGGTCATCGACGCGATCGGGCGCATGGTCGGCGTCATCACCCACGACGACGTGCTCGAAGTCGCCGAAGAAGAGGCCGAAGAAGACATTCTGGCAATGGCCGGCACCGACGCCGAGGAGTTCGCCACACACAGCATCTTCCGCGCCGCGGGCATCCGGGCACGCTGGCTGCTGCCGTGCCTGATGGGAACATTCGTCAGCGCCATCATCATCATCCTGATGCGCCGCCAATTCCCGGCCGATGTGTTTTCGCTGGTGATCGCTTTTCTCACGCCGATCGCCGCCATGGGCGGAAATGCGGGCGTGCAGATATCCACGGTTGTCGTTCGGGCACTCGCAACCGGCGAGGCCATCGCATCGCGGTTTCGAAGCGCCGCCCTGCGGGAGATTCGCATCGCCGGCATCCTCGGGGCCGGCGCCGGACTCGTCTCGGCGTCCGGAACCTATCTCATGGTTCACTCCGATTTCGCGCGGCAGCAGTTGATCGAGACCAATGGCGACGCGCCGGCCGTCGAACTTTGGCGCGTCGCCGCGTCCGTCGGCACGGCCATGTTCACGAGCATCTTGATCGCCGGCACGCTGGCGATGTGCCTGCCGTTCGCGTTTCGCCGGCTCGGGATCGACCCGGCCGTCGCCACGGGGCCGCTCATTACCACATTCAACGACGCTCTGAGCGCCGCGATCTACCTGACGGTCGCCCTCGCCCTGGTAACGTGAGGCGGCCGCGTCGCTCCCCGCAAGCATGTGAAGTCGTAAAAAGGCGTGCGGCACCCCGGGTGTTTTGGCGCGGTCATGGGGTGCCGCAGCGAGTGGAAGACTTGTCATCGAGCGCCCGCCGCGATCGATTCGATGTAAACACGCGATCACGCTCGACTCATGCCGATTGCATCGGCACGAGTCGATTCGGCGGCGAGTCACCGATCAATCCGAGGATTGCACAACGGGGAGTGCCTTACCAAATGTCAGGCACTCCGGGGAGCACTCACCCTTATCGTATTTCGGTGATCGGCCGGAGTCAATAGAAACGGCGCGAGGAATGCATAAAGCGCGCTGAAAGGCCGAAAAGCAATCGGCCCCGTCACACCAGAAAGAGAAAGCCCGGGGGCGCCTGCAAGATACGCGCTTCCGGCGATGGCGCCGTGTCAATCAAATCGCCCGTCGCGGAGCCGTGGAGGCCTGACGGGTCGCGGCGCGGACGCCGCACAAGCGGCTTGCGGGCCGACTTGCGGATCGGGCCGCGCGCGGCGGCCACGAAGCCGTCGAGGTCCTGGAAGTCCCATTCGTGCCGCGGCACAAGCCGGCCCTGCGAATCGCGCACGATGCCTCCGTAGTCATCAACCAGCACGCGCGTGGCGAATCGGTCGCAGCGGGCCTCTTTCTGGCGGACGTTTCGCCGGGCGCGCTTCACGAGGCGATGATAGAACTCGTGCAGAAAAATAAAGAGCGCCAGCTCATCCGGCCGGCCGATCTCCAGCGTATAAAGCTCGCGCCACCAGTGCGTGCGGTTCGACTTCGGCCGCGCGACGTTGATCTTCAGTGGATAGGGGTATCGATTGTGGCGGCCGATGTTGATGAAAATGCGATCCGATTCGTAGTAGCACGCGCCGGAGAAGTCCGCCCCACGGCTGTATCGAACGAAGATCTGCGCCCCGTCCATCGGCCATTGGGCGACAGCCCCCCGAAACATGTGTTCCAGCCGCGACGTGTCCAGTTCGGTTGAGTTTCTGAGGATCATTCCCGTCCGACGAGCAAAAGAGCGACATCGACGCCGCCGGCTATCCGATGCCGGCGCGAACGATGTCCTGCAATCGTACAATACCCATCGGAACTTGGCCGTCTTCCGATACAACCAAAACCGTGATTTCGCTCTCGCGCATCATTCGCAGGCAATCCACTGCGAGCGTCTGGGGGGAAATCGTCGAGCACCTCACGACCGGATCGCTCGGATCGCGCCGACTTTGCAGCCATGCCTCCGCCGCCGTCAGCCGCGCCGGCGTTTCGCAGCGCGTCAACAGGCGCCGCAAATCGCCGTCGGTAAACACGCCCCTGAGCTTCCCGTCGTCGCGCACGACGCACGTCATGCCCAAATGCCGCGATGTCATAACGAGCAGCAAATCATTAAACGAGCCGGACTCTCTCACGACCGGCATCTCGTCGCCGCCGTGCATCAAGTCGCCGGCGCGCAGCAGCAGCCGTCGGCCGAGGCTGCCGTCGGGATGGTAGCGGGCGAAGTCTTCCTCGCGGAATCCGCGTGCATCGAGCAGGGCCATGGCCAGCGCGTCGCACAGCGCCAGCGTCAGCAGCGTGCTCGTCGTCGGTGCAAGACCCAGCGGTCCGGCCTCCGGCATGGCGGGAATCAGCAGCACGATATCCGCCAGCTCGGCGAGCGGCGAGGCGGCGTCCTCACAGATGACGATGACATGCCCGCCGATGCGGCGAAAGTGGCTGACGAACTTTGCAAGCTCTTCGGTGTGGCCGCTCTTGGATAGCGCGAGCAGCACCGCGCCAGGTCCGACAGCGCCCAGGTCGCCGTGAACGCCTTCGACCGGATGCATAAAGATGGCGGGCGTGCCCGTGCTGGCGAGCGTGGCCGCCGCTTTTCGCGCGATCAGTCCGCTCTTTCCGATGCCCGACACGACCATTTGATCGCGAGACGAGAGTGCCAGATCGACGGCATGGCGAAACGACTCGCCCAGCATGTCGCCCAGGCGCGACAGCGCGGCGGCCTGCTCGGCGATGAATGCGCGGGCCAATTCAACGGGATTGCTCAAGCCGGTCTCCGCAGCCTGATGGCGCAACGGTCAGGAACGGGCCGCGGCAATGCCTGTCACCGCGGTTTTTCCGAGTCCGGATCGTCGAAATCGTCATCCAGATCGAACTTATCATCGATCCGGAATTCGTCGCTGTCCAGATCCGCGAGATCGTCGCCCAGATCCAGCTCGTCTTCGAGCAGCTCGAACGGCGATGCCTCAAGCGTCGGGCCTGGCTCTGACGCGGCCGTTTCATCTTCAACCGGCGCTGCAAAATCAAACGGCGCCTCGTCGATGGGTTCGATGGCTTCGAGCGGAGCGACAAAGGCATCCGGCGGCGAGGCGGCCGGGCCGGCCGACGGCGTTTCATGAACCGGCTCTTCCGGTTCCGGCATATCCACTTCCGGCGCTTCGACGCTTGGCGGCGCGATGTCGACACTCTCGAACGGAACGGATTCCGGCTCGGACAACTCTTCAAGCTCCGGAATCTCAACGATGCCATCCGTATCGAATACGGCCTCTTCCGGCGCGGGCGCGTCAGACAAGGTCGCCCATTCTTCGCCTGCCGTCTGCTCGGCGCGCGGCTCTTCGATCGGCGGCGCGGGCGGCTCACCGATGTCGCGGAAGACGAAAGCGGTTTCGTCGGTCTCGACTTCCGATTCTTCGATGGTCATGGCCATCGGCGGCTCATCGCTGATGGGCGCGGCCGCCTCAAGCGCATCACTAATCTCGTCGACGATGTCGTCCTCGCCGACCAAGGACATCTCGTCTTCCATGTCAAGTTCGCCGGCCGGCGCGGACGCCATCGCCCCGCCGCCGCCGGATCCGCCCGGCGCCCCGCCGCGCGGTGAGAAGGCATCAGCCGTGACCGCCGCGGCGGCCGCTGTTGCCGCCGTCGCCGTGGCATCGAGCCGTGGCCGGGCCGCCGCGGCCTCGTCATCCGCCTCGTGGTACTCATAGAACTCGCGATAAGCCCTGCGGAAGTAGCCGCCTGCACGCGATTGCACCTTATTTAGAACGGCGCCGAAGATGCGCGCGTTGATCGCCTCAAGGTTCGACTGCGTGCGCTGCAGCGCGCCGCGCGACGTACTGCGATACTCGCACACCAGAAGCACGCCATCCACCGCGCCCGCGAGCACCATCGCGTCGCTCACCAGCAGCACCGGCGGGCCGTCGAAGATCACCTGGTCATAGCGCGAGCGGGCATCCACGACCACATCGCGCAGATAGCTGCTGCCCAGCAGTTCGGCCGGGTTCGGCGGAAGCGGACCGGCCGACAGCACATCGAGGCCCGACACGCCCGTCGGTGCAACAAAGTCCTTCAAATCGCCCTGGCCGATGAGAATGTTGCTCAGGCCTTCCTGTCGCGTGTTTTCGAAGACGCGCGGCAGCGCCGACCGGCGGAAGTTCGCGTCAATCAGCAAAACGCGTCGTCCGCTGAGGGCGATCGAGATCGCAAGATTGCACGCAATGGTTGTCTTGCCGTTTCCGCCGCTGGGGCTGGTGACGAGTATCACGCCCTGCTGCTCGGCCGGAGCGCTGAAGAACAGATTGGCGCGCAGATTGCGAAACGCCTCGGCCACAATTGAGTGTGGAGCGTCCAGACAGGCTGATTCAACGCGCTCAATGACGACTTCATCGTCGTCCGTTGACGGGATCGTGCCGAGAACCGGCAGATGCGCCCGCGACACATCGCGCGCCGTGCGGACCGATTTGTCGGCCAGTTCGAGCAGCAAGGCAAAGCCCACGCTGACAAACAAGCCAAGCATCGTGCCGGCGGGTATCCACACCGCCAGCTTGGGGCTGTGGAGCCGCTCCGGCGGCTGTGCTCGCGAGGCGACCGAGATCTGTACGGTCTGCTGCTGGCGAATGATCATTTCGAGCATGTTTTTCTGCTCGAGGCGCTTTTCGTATTCCAGCTTCAGCAGCGCCTCTTCATCCACCAGGGCGTCGTATTGGGCCAGCTTCGTCAGTTTGTCTTTCTGCTCCGCCTTGGCGTGTATTAATTTTTCCCGCAACGCCAGCAGGGTCGCCTGTGTTTCATTGTATGCCCTGCGGGCGACTTCAATCTGCCGCGATTGAAACAGTGCGATCTTCCGTGCCTGATCCTGACTGAAAGCGCGCTCGGCACTCTCCGTCGCGGCGCGCAGATCCCTCACGACGCGGTGGTTCGGCCCGTAGCGCTGCGACTGCAATTCGTATGCTTGGCGCGCCTCAAGATAGCGCTGCTCATATTGATAGAGTGTTGGATCGCGCCGCAGCTCGGCCTGTAGCTCGCCCGTGATCGGCATGTCTTCCGGGCGAACCGACTGCAGCGTCTCAAACTCCGCGCGGCGGCCTTGCAGCTCCAACTCAAACTCGGTGACCATGGCCGTCAGCGTAAGGACGTTTTCCTGAATGGCCTGTATCGACTCGTTGGAAAACTCGGTCGTATTGCGAAAATCCTCGATTTCCTGCTTTTTTGTGCGCAGGGCCCGCTGGGCGCGTTCCAGCTCCGTCAGCATCTGGTCCTTCTGCCGGTTGATGAATTCCTTCTGCCGCTTTTCGACAAGCGACACATATTGCTGGACGATGACGTTGACGATCGTGGGGACTTCCGACTTGATGCGCCATGAAGCCGCCACGCTCAGATAGTTAGAATCCGGCACCGCGCCGACGCTCAGGATGTCCAACAGGAGGTCCTGCAGCTTCTCATTCTTTTCCTTCGAGCGCAGCTCCGCTTCGGTATACCACAAGAGGCGCTTTATTTCGGGATCGCCAAGGGCGTTCGTCAGCACATCCTGGCTGCGAACAAGCAGCGCCTGGTTCTGTAATTCGCGTTCGATGTCGGCCTTCGTCAAAGACTCGTTTCGCCGAAGCGGGTCTTCCGGATTCGGCGGCGACAGCGACTCCACGCGCACCAGCGAGTCCGCCCGGTAGACCGGATACTTTTGCTGTACATAAAGCGTCGTCGCCACCGTCGCGCCGATCATCACGAACCAAAGCAGCAGGATCATCACCATGCGCTGTCGCAGGGCGCGCAGGATGTCCGCGCCGGTCAGCGCGCCGGCCGGCGGCCCGCCCGGGCGCAGCATCGGTCCGGGCAGAATGTTTGATCCGTACGCGGGTGTCGCTGATGTCAGCGTCGTCATGATACTTACCTCGTTCGCGCCGCGGGCAATCCGTACCCCATGCGCCGCGCGCTCCCCTCGCCCGAAGGACTCTGGCGGCGCTCCGGGCCGCGCAAAATCAGCCGCCGGACGGACCCAGGTCCTTCAGGGCCTGTTCTATCTTCTTCGGCACATCGTCAGTCCGGCCTTGGGCGACGGCGATCTTCTGGGCGATATCGAGCATTGCCCGCGCGTCCTCCAGCTTTCCCTGCCGTTTGTACAACATTCCCATGTGATAGCGTATGTCCGCGCTGCGCTGAACCTCGCGCAAGCGATCGCGATCCTCCTGCTCCAAGGCCCGCAGCAGCGCGCCCGCCGCCTCGCCGATCCGATCATTCAGAAACAGCGTCCAGCCATATGTATCGAGCAGATTGGCATCATTCGGCCTAAGCTGCGCTGCCTTCTTGGCATAGGGCAGCGCCTCGGCCGGCAGATTCAACCGCTCGCCAAGCAGATACGCCAGATTGTTGAGCGCCAGCGTCTGATCCGGATCAAGTCGCAAGACGGCCTCGTATTCGCCACGCGCCTCGACCAGCTTGCCGGCAGATGTCAGCAACATGCCGCGTGCCAGCCGGGCGAAGATGATGTCGGCGTCGCTAGCGGCGATTTCCTGAACCCGGTCGCATGTCTTTAGCGCATCTTCCGTTCGGTCATTGAGTTTATACAGATGCACCAGCGCCCGGACCTTTGCGACGTTCTCGGGGTCCGCATCGCTCTGTTCGCGGGCACGATCCAGTGCCGCCTCCTTGCCGAGCGTTCGCACAATGTCGCCCACGACGGCCGAATAGGCCTGGAAGTTTGCCCCAGTCGCCACAAGGGCGCGATCAAAGGCCTCGTGGCACTTGTCATGCATCCTCACTTGCGCATAGGCCCAGCCCAGCGACGACAGGGCCTCCGGTATTCGATCGAGCAAACGCGTCGACAACTTTTCGGACGCGCACTGAATAATCTTCTGCGGGCGATTTGCAGCGCGATAGGCGGCAAAAAGTGCGCGAATCGACTCGGGCTGGTAGCTGCTGATTTCCGCGGCCGATTCATAGCCGGCGATGGCCTTGTCGGAGTCCAGCGCCAGTTCGCCGAGCTTGCCCAGTAGCGTCGGCCAGCGCGGATCGCGCGGATTGCGGCTCTGATAGCGATAGACCAGGTTTTCCGCATCCGCGAAGCGCGCCGGGCGAACGCGCGTGTACGCGTCGATCAGCGCCTCGGCCACCGCGGACTGGTCCGGATCGGCCTCCAGGATGAGCTGGAGCTCGCTAATGGCCTCGTCGTTTCGGCCGACCTCAATCAGGGCGTCGGACAGGGCGATGCGATGCTGGTAGTTGAAGGCGTCCGGCTTCAGCGCCTTGGCCTTCTTCAAGTCTTCGATCGCCAGCTCCCACCGGCCGCGCAGCATGTACAACTGTCCGCGCTGCCAGAGGGCGACGGGATTGTCGGGGTCGCGCTGCAAATGCACATCGAGCGCGGACTTCGCTTTGTCAATGTCGCCGCCGACGCGGTGATAGGCGCCCTCGAAGATCATCCCCTGTGGATCGGTCGGATAACGCACGAGATAGTCATCGATCAACTCCTTGGCCGGGTCAAGATCGCTCATCGACAAATGCAGCGCGATCATGCGCGAGCGGCACTCGCGCTGGCGATCCGCATCGTCGCCCGTTACTTCGAGCATTTTCTTGTATTGCTCGAGCGCCTCGCGCGGACGGCCTGTGCGGCTGTAGAACTCGGCAACCATCGACATGACGCGATAGGATTCGTCAAGGAAAAGCGCCTGGCGATAGTGTCGATCAGCGGTCGCCAGCACGTTGTTTTTCTCATAGAACCGCCCGAGCGCGGTGGCGATCAGCGCCTTCTTGGGCTGGTCTTCCTCCGAGTCAAACAATGACTTCAACAGGCGCTCGCCTTCCGAGGGCCGATTCACCGCCGGCGACACATAGAAGTCCGCAATCTCGACCGCCAGGCCGAGGTCGTTGTCCGCCTGCGCCAGCGCTTTCTCGTATGTCGCCGCCGCCTTGTCATGCTCCGCGACTTTTGAATTCGCATAGAGCCGGGCAAGTTGAACGAGATTGTCCGTGTCGTTCGGCTTCTCTTGCATGATTTTTTCGCGATACACGATGCCGGCGCGGGGATCGTCCTTTTCGCGATAGTAGCGTTGGCGCTCCTTGATCCACGGGTCGTCCTGAAGGGTACGCGCGGCGTCCGCCAGAAGTTGCCGCTCGCGAGCCTCTTCGCCCTCGTTCGCGGCGATCCGTGCCAGGAACATGCTCGCGTAGGCGTTGGCCGGATTGATCTGCAGCGCGCGCTGCAGCGTCGCCTTGGCATCGTCTATGCGTCCGGCATCGAGATACGCGCCGGCCAGATAGGTCCAGCCCTGTGAATGGTTGGGATAGTTGTCCAGGCCGATTCGCATCATGTCGATCGCCTGGTCCGCGTAGCGCTTGGCCTCATCAGCCTTGCCTTTGGCGCGGGCGTCGGCCGCGCGGGCGAGTGCGAGGCGGCCCTCGGCGATTTTGCCCATCGTGCCGTCGGTGTTGAGGTCGCCGCTCTTTTTGGCGTATCGCGCGGCGCGATCCCAGTCGCTCTTGCGAATGGCGAGCGCGAATTGGGCGTCGATGACCGTCGGCTCGTCGGGCTTCAACTGCTCGGCCCGGTCGAGCGATGCAATCGCCTTGTCGACTTGATCGCGGCGCTCGTAGTAGCCGACCAGCGTTGTATGGCGGATGAACTCGTCCGGCTCTTCCATGATGAACGCAAGAATCTGCTCGTCGCGCTCCTCATCCGTAAGCCCGGCGCCATAGGCCAGGCGCAACTGCTTGATGCGGCGGTTTTCGGGAAATCGCGACACCAACTCCTCGATAAAGCGCTCGCCTTCGTCGCGGCGACCGGACTCTTCATACATTTGAAGCATCGTGCGAACGGCCTGCTCGTGGTCGGGCGAAGATTCCAGAATACCCTTCAGCTTGCGTTCGGCGTCGGCGTATTTCTTCTCCCAGACAAGGATGGCGGCGGCTCGGACTTCATCGTCCGGGGTGCCGGTGTCGAGACGGCGGCTTTCCTTTTCCGCCAGATCGAACTCCTTACGCTGCCGATAGGCCTCAATGCGCAGGGCAATGGCCAGACGGTCGTTTTCGAGATAGTCGCGCACCTGAGCCGGCTCGCTGGGCCGCAAAAACGCGAGCGCCTCGGTCGCCTGATTGAGATTCAGCAGGATGCGCCCCATGCCGGTGTAGAGCGATGGATCGCCCGGCTCAATGCTGAGCAGCTTCGCAATGGTATCGCGGGCCGTGCCCCATTGGCCCTGTCGCATGTACAGGTCGGCGCACAGCCGCAACACGGCCGCGTTTCGCGCGCCGCCCGGCGCCGCCAGCGCGCCCTCCGCCTCGCGCGTTGCCGAGACCACGTCACCTCGTGCCGCATACAGGTGTGCCGTCGCAAAGCGAACCTCCAGCGAGTCCGGCTGGCGCTCTTGCTTCATGCGCTCGATCCACTGCTCGGCCGTCTTCAGAAAGCGCTCGCGCTCCGCGTCATCCTTGGCCGCGCGTGCCTGGCCGAGATCGTCGAGCAGCAGCTCTTCAAAGAACTGAACGCGGGCGCGATTGTTCGCCAGCATTCGAAAGTGCTTGCTGATATCCACTCTCTGAAGCGCGTCCTGATACAGATCGCGGAATGCGCGGCGCTTCGCGGTCTTCACCGATTCATCTGAGGCCGCCTCCGATTGGCGGCGATAGACGTTGCCCAGCACCGTATAAAGCAGCGGATTCTTGGGATCGACCTCGATCGCCGACTTCAGATATCGCTCCGCGGACTCAAGATCGCGCTCGACGCCCTCCACAAAACCGCCCATGAGAAGGCGCCCCATTAGAAAGCGGGCATCCGTTTGAGTCGTCTCGCGATCGGCGAGGCGGCGCAGCTCGGCCACGCCCCTCTCCACTTCGCCGTCGACAATCAGCATGCGCGCCTGGAGGATTCGCAGTGCGGCCTGACGGGTTTCGGCCTCGTCCCCGGTACACTTGTCGATGGCCGTGCTGATCAGCGCCAGACGCGCCGCGCGAAGAGCCTTTGCCTCGTCGCGCTGACGATCCGCTTCCTTCTCCATGGCCGATCGCGACATCTGTTCGGCGAGCGCCGTAACGGCGTCAATGTTCGAGGGGTCAAGTTCGATCGAGCGCTTCAGCGCGGCCTCGCCCTTCGCTTCGTATGTCGCGTCTTCCTTGCGCATTTCCAGATAAGCGCGGCCCAGCGCGTAATGCACCTTCGCGGACTCGGCGAATTCGTCCATTTCCAGCATGCCTTGAGCGCGGCTGATGACCTCGTTCCACTGGTTGATGCTGCCGATGTACGGCGCCAACTCCAGTTCGATATCAAGATCCAGCTCCAGTGTCGCGCGGTCTCGCGCGTCGCGGAGCTTTGCGGTCATGATCAACTGCCTCGCCTTGCCGATCTCATTCAACTCGATCGCGCAGCGCGCCGCCTTCACGAGATAAGTCGGGCTTTGCGTGCGGTCCTTCTGGTGCGCCCGGCTGAACGCCTGAAGCGCGCGGTCGTAATCGCCGGACTTCAGGAAACGCTCGCCGTCCTCTGCATATTTCGTGGGGTCTCGTTCCGGAAGATTGCTCACCAGAACGAATCCGGTCACCGTCATCAAAAGCATGACCGAGACCACGAGCAGGCCGACTAGTTTCTTGTTTAGTTTCTGTGCCATGTGTGATGCCCTTTGCGGATGATGCCGCTTTCGTGCCTCCTGAAAGTCCTAAGATGCGCTTGTCTTATTTGCGGGCGCGATCCCGCTGTGCTCTGATCCGCGCGGCGGCCAGTGTGATTTCATCAGTTCCGTCAGCACTTGATCGAAAAGAGCTTGCGCCTTTTCATCCAGCAGCGGAACGTCCTTCTCCATCGCGTTGTCGAACGCGATCTCCACTTTCGAGTAATAAAGGTACTTGTCCCGCGGGTCGGACATATGGGCGCGTACGGTGTTACGGTCGGAGCAGAAGTGACCGTTGACACAGATAGTGTAATACACGTAATTCCGCTTGACCAATTCCCCCGGCGCGAAGAACGACAACCGCCGAATCGCTACCGTCTCGCCCAAGCCGTCCAGCGTGAAGCTCATTTTCACATCGCCGGCCGGCGTGAAGTTGCCGCCCTGCGAATAGCACTCTTCCGGCACATGGGGCACTTGATCCTGAACGTCGGTGTAGTACGTGATCGAGACCATCGCCTCGCGATCGACGCCCGTCTTCCGGCCGGGCTGTTTTAAGATCAGGTTCACATATTCCGTCGTGCCAAGCTCCTGAATGATCTCGGCCGACAGGGGCGCCATCTCCGCCACCTCAAAGGGCGAAAATATGCGACGATCGATTTCGGACAGCGGCCTGGTGATCGGCAGGGGCTTCTTGATGATGTAGAGCCACTGCTTCTCCTTGGCAACCTGAAGCGTGATCGCGGAGACCGTCAGGACGGTGAAGCCCAGCCAGAAGTTCAGATTGGATCGTGTCGGCGATATCATGCCGCACCCTCCCCGTCGGCGGCGGAGCGATCCTCGTCGTCGACATACAGATGGTCCAGCATCCAGATGATGCCCATGTACATCGCGAAGCCCAGTCCGAACATCAAAAGCCCCAGCAGTGTGTGCGGCGTGCCGGTCGCCAGATTGCCGCGCCCGTACATCTGAAGACTGCCCGTGATGATCACGCGGGCCACATTGCAAAACAGTGCCACCGGTATGACGCTTACGCCCAGTAGAATGCGGTGCCACACCGGCCGAGGCGTCAGGTAGGCCATCGCCAGCCCGATCGCCATGAATGCCATCAACGAGCGCATGCCGCTGCACGCGCCGGCCACCGTAAAGGTGCCCTCGCTGCCGCTGTCCATGTAGTAAGCAATGCTGAACCCCGCCCGATGAACCTCATACACGCCGGGAAACATCGAGAGCACGTGCTTCGCCACGAACGCGGCGGCCTGTTGCAGCGGCTGTGTGACCTCTCGATAGAGGCGTTCCGGCGGTGGAATGGCGAGAAAGAGAAACGCCAGCGGAAACCACGTCAGCTTCAGCGTCTCCCAGCCGCGGATGAGCAGCACAAGCCCCGCGAGAACGAGCACAATCGTCAGGGGCTGTGGATAGCCGAACTTTGTCGAGACCGCCGCTGCATAGACAATCAGTGCGAAGACAATAACAACGAGGCCCCAAAGCGAGCCGACGTGCCGGTCGTTTAGCAGCTTGCGGCGATTCTGATGGACAAGATAAAGCGCGAAGAAGGGAACCAGATAACCATGCGACCAGTCCGGGTTCTGCCAGACTTTCGACATGCGCTTGAGGTGGTCAAGGTAGAACCAGCCCAGCACCGCGGCCAGCATTCCGATCCGGATCAGCCCGCTCGCCCCGAGATACTCAAGCCAGCCGACATCCCGGCGCGCCGCGCTCGCCGCCGGCGCGTAGTCCGCTGCCGACACAGAGGGCGGTTCGCCCTGCTCGGGACGAGGGGTCGGATTCATCGTCGCGTTGGCATCCAAGGGGTCGGAGACTCCCGCTGTTGCTCATTCCGTTGTCTGTTGATCGGCGCAACGCGATGACTCCGTTCATCTCGCCGTTCTGGGTACCATTCTTAATTTCACGGCCCCGCGCATCGCGGGGCGGGGGCGCCATGTCACAAACAACTCAAGTCGGCCGCATCGACACCCATGCCGACACTAGAACGGCAGGCCGCGTTGCAGGGCTTCCTGTCGCCGCTGCTGGGACGTCTGGAACCGCGCAAACCACGTGTCGCTGTCCGCGAAGTTGCGGTCATACACAAAGCCGAATCCATAACTCAGGCGAAACGCATTCCGCGCCACTGCCAAAAACACCGAAACCGGCGATGAGCCGACATTCACAATGTCGTTCGGCCGCAGATAAAAGTCCGGCGCGGCGCCCGCGAAGATCGCGTCCAGGTCAATCTGAATAAACTGCTCCTCATCCTTGCCCACGCGCCGAATCAGGTCCGCCCGAGACGGCCACGCCAGCGGTCCAAATCCGCCGGCGGAGGCGATGGCCTGTTTCACGGTGAGCCGGCGGCCCGTCAACTGATAAGCGCCGGGCCGCGCGACATTGCCATACATGAAGAACTCGCCGATCTCGCCGATCGGCACGTCAATCAGGTCTGACGGTCGAATCACGACATTGTATCGCGGATCGCCTTCTCTCAAAGCCTTGGCCGGAATCTCCAGAATGCGAACGGTCGAAAGCGTGTCTTCCGGGTTGAATGCGTCATTATCCGGCGCGGGCATCGATGTCCACACCTGATCCGCCGACGGCCCGCCGTTGGGCCGCATTTCCCACGTACCGGTCTCCGGATTAAAGACCGGCTCCAGCATGTCTGGCGACCGGCTTGGGCCGCCCTCCAGAATCTCGAGTTCGTCGATTCCCTTTCGCTCGCCGCCGGAGGCCGGGGCGGTCGATGTGCCGCCGCGCGGCGAGACATCCGACATCGTGAATCGCGCGGGCTGATTCGCAAAGCCGAACGGTGCCGGCGGGGGGGCGGACGGTTGCGTCTCGGCCGCGCCGGCGCCGATCAAATGCTTCGCGCCGTCGCGAATGACGATCACGCGCTCGGACTGCGGCGGCAATCCACCGGCCGCCGCCAGCGCGTTGAGAAGCCTGAAGTTCGGCCTCGGCAATGGGAAGTTTCCGGGCTGCACGACGCCGCCAACAATCGAATATTGCTGCGATTCATATCGCAACACGGCGACTTGCACTTCGGCGTCTTCCAGAATGCCCGCGTCGCGTAAATGCGCCTTGATCTCCAATTCCAGCTCGCGCGTGGTATAGCCTGTGACCTTCAGTGGACCGATGACGGGAAACGTCTGGTAGCCGTCAGTCTTGACTTGAAACTGTTGCTCGGTGTTGATTGAGGGTGCGAGTAGCTCAAAGACCGTGATGCGCAAGAAATCGCCGGGGCCGATTCTCGGCTCGTCGTAATACGCGATCAGGTCTTCCTCGGTCGGCTCTTCGGAATCCTGAATGCCGAACGGCTCATCGAGGATGCTGACCGAGTCGCGAATCTCAAGACGAATCGGCTTCTCGAAATTGCCGGTCTGGCTCGGATCGAAAAGACCGTTTCGAAGCCACCGGGCGCTCGGTAGTGACTGCCCGCAGCCGGACCCCGCACAAACCATCAGTGCGACGTAACACGCGAATCGAATGTGTGTTGACTTCATGATGCCTACTTGTGATCTGGACACCGCAGGTTCTCCTCGCACGGAATAGCGACCAAATTGGGAGCGCTTCCAGATCGCTCTTATCGACACCTCCGACCGCCGATAACACCGATTTTCTTCGCCTAACCCGCGTGATCTCAAGCGATTAGCACGCGCATTTTCATCATTCTCCGGGCGCAATTCGAGCAGCTTTGCCCCATAACCGCGCCTCGTAGCCGTCTCTCGACATTGTCGCGTTCGGTGAGATGCCGTCCCCAGTCCTGTCCGTGGTGGGCGCGCTTAGAGGCAACAGCGCGGATTTTGCGCGTTGCATCTCGTACATACGCGGCTCCTTACGTACAAGTTCAGTGAATGCACCGGTCCCGGCGCATCAATTCTTGAGCCGGCGCAAATTCTGAACGAGCCGCGCGCCCGGATTTGACTCGCCCAAGTTAAACGGCGGCCCAATGCAGCGTATTGCGTTCAGGGGGGCTTTCGGATCATCCGATACGGAAGATGGGTACTCGTCGGCTTGCGTCGACAACGTTCGGAGGCACGACATGTTACAGACCATCATCCTCGGGGCGGGCGGCCACGGACGCGTCGTGCTTGATATCCTGCTGGCCGGAAAGGCGTACAAGCCGGTTGGCTTTCTCGACAACAATCCCGCGCTGCACGGCCGACGCATCGACGGCCTGCCGGTTTTGGGCGATCTCTCGCAACTCGATGCACTGTGGAAGAACGGCGTTCACAAGGCGATTGTGGCCATCGGCGAGAATGGCATTCGGCGGCAAATGGGCGATGCGGTCGTCCGTGACGGGTTTGAGTTGATCAACGCGATACACCCGTCGGCCGGTGTATCTAGCAGCGCCTCGATTGGCAGGGGCGTCGTCGTCGCGGCTGGCGCGATCGTCTGCGCCCATTGCCAGATCGGAGACTACGTCATTCTCAACACCGGATGCATTGTCGACCACGAGTCGATGATCGGAACGGCCGCGCACATCTGTCCCGGCGTGAAGCTGGCAGGGCACGTGACCGTGGAGAGCGGGGCGTTCGTGGGCATCGGGGCGACGGTGATTCAGGGCCTTCGCATCGGCTTTGAGTCGGTGGTCGGCGCGGGCGCCGTGGTGATCCGTGATGTCGATCCGATGGCATCAGTCGTGGGCGTGCCGGCGCGCGTCATCAAGGGCGCGCCGTCGGCGCGAGAGTTTGAATCTCTGCTGCGGCCGAGCGGATCGGACTATCGCGATCCGATGCGCATTGCGCCGCCAGCCGCACGGCGCGGAGCGGAGGCTGTTCAATCTGTGCCGCACGGCGCCTCGGTCCGAGAGTGATTTAACCCGAGTGCAAAAGAATGAGGGTGGGGATGCGCGGCTTATTCTTCGCGCGCGGAGCCGCCGACCGGTGGGGCGGGCAGGCTCCATGCTTTTGGTTCTCCCCAATGACCGCATTCGAAGAAGTAATAGCGATCTGATTCGAGCGGCTCGCGAAATTCAATCTCGACGGCCTTTACCTGGTCTCCTTCCACTTCCGTGATTCTTCCGATAAATTCCGGCGCGGCGAATTCGTCGCCGACGCGCTTCGGCCGCCCTCGGGTAGATGTCATGCTGCCGAGAAAGCTGCTGAAAAGCGTCTCGTCGGAGCCTCGAACGCGCAGCGTGCGCTCGTCAACGCGCGTGATGATCGGCCGAAACACGTCCGTCAAATATGCTGCATGGACGCCCTCGACGCCCAGCATGCTCTCGAGCCGTTGCTGCACGAAGAGCACGTTCGAATCGAGTGTGCTGTTGATGAAGAAGAGGCAGTCTCCGGGCCGCGGATTGCGATCAGGCCCGCGGGCCGCGATGAGGATGGTGTCATTACCTTGTTGCTCGACAAAGCGCATGGCCTGACAAATCAGCAGCACGGTTAGCGGGTGTACCACGGCAAAAAGCACGATCGCCCAGTGCCTGATGCGGCGGGGGCTCTGCGAATCCAGCGCGGCGACCATCCATGTCCCCGCGAGAAATGCAAATCCGATGCCCGGCAGCATCATCACGCGATCATCCGGAACCGTGCAAACGAGAAGCGGCAGGAACATCAGCGTCCAGGCAGCCATCGGCGCGACGCCCTCGCGCGAGCGGTGCCGCTGAATTGTCATCCACGCCAGCGCCGCGACGACAACAAGGCCGACGCCGAAAAAGACGAACAATCCGACGGCCCCGTTCTCGCGAAGATAAAACAGGAACGGATTCAGAGGAATCACCAGTGACGCCAGAAGCACAATCGCGCGTAGCGGCAGTTGAACCAGATACGCCGCCGGATCGCTGATCGGATCAAGCATGATGCGCGCGTTTGAGCCGTAGCCGCCGGCCACATACGCCGCGAGCCAGATGACGCCGATCAGGCACCACGCGGCCGAGATCGACGCGGCGCGGCGCAGCCGGCGCGATCTTTCGCCCGGCTCCTCGCCGCGCCTGAAATACTCGATCAGCAGAGGCGCAACGGCAATCGGCAGACACGCCTCTTTCGTGCCCAGCGCCAGCAGATAGCACAGTGTCGCGAGCACCGGCGCGACAAGCCGGCCGCTATGGATAAACTCCAACGCGCCGAGCAGCGCCAGCGCGATCAGCACAAGCGAAACCGGATCACCCTGCGCCGATATGAACACAACCGGAATGGCATGCGATGCCAGCAGCGCAAAGCACAGCGCGCCCCATCGCGCGACGCGATCATCACGCCCGATCTGACGCAGCAACTGAAGTACCAAAACGACGCCGGCCATGTAAACCAGCAGATTCACAATACGATAGCCGAGCGGATTTCGCCCGAATGCCATGAATTCAAGATAGAGCAGCCGCTCAGCGACGGGACGCCAATGCTGATAGCGCACATCGTCGCCGAGCCACCAGGGGTATAGCCCCAGCGACCGGGCCTCTGCATTTCGCTGCGGATCAATCAGGAAGCGATACAACTCGACATTGTCGCGCCGGCCGTTGTGGTAGTCTTCGAGAATCTCGATGTGCCGATGATCGTCGAGCACGAAACCCCACGGCAGGCTTCGCGCGTACAGCGCGAACACCAGCGCGGCCAGCACGAGGCCCGGCCGGCGGGTCGTCTCAAACCAACGAATGATCGTGTTCTTGGGTGAGTGACCGGAGTTCATATCTCATGCGTCCGGCTCGTGCCGGCCGAGTGCGTCCTTCGGATATTGCCTCAATGATTTCGGAAGGAGAGTAAACGGTCGACCGCGACGGGACGCAAGCGCGCGGGGGTTGCCCGCCAGAGGGCTTGGCGAATCTTCGGGCGAATCAGCGGGTTACGAATTGCGTCAGATGTCCAGATCGCGGACGTGGATGGCGTTGGTTTCGATGAAGTTGCGGCGGACTTCGACGTTTTCACCCATGAGAATCGAGAAGATGCGGTCGGCCGCGCGGGAGTCGATCTCTAACTGTTCGAGATTGTCCTTCTCCTCGGAGATGACGACCTGCAAGAGGCGGCGCTTTTCGGGATCGAGCGTTGTTTCCCAGAGTTCTTCCGGGTTCATTTCGCCAAGACCCTTGAAGCGCTTCATCGTCGTGCCGCGCTGGCCGATGCCGCGAACACCGGCAGGAACACCGGCGAGGCTGTCCAGTTCGACGGGGTCGCCCGCCTCCGGAATAAGCAGGTAGCGCGCCGGCGACTGCTCGCCGGTGACCAGTTCTTCGCGCTTGAGGAAGTAATCGTCGATCGAGATGCCGAAGTCGCGAAGCTGCCGAACGGCCTTTTCAAGCTCGCGGCACTCGTTCAGTTCGTAGCGAACAAGAAGCTTCACGTCTTCGCCATCGTCCACGAGCGAGGGCAGGCTGACGCCGCCGTCGGTGACTTCAAGATTGGCGTGCTTCTCCTGAAGCTCTCGACGGTATTGGTTAAACGCATCTTCGTTATCGAAGTAATGCTCTTCGCCGTCGAGCACGACGCGGACACGCGGAAGCTCGCTCCGGCCGCCGACAAGATGCTGCTTGACGAATCGTTCAAGATGAATGCCGCGACGCTGAAAGACGCGCTGAACATGTGCGACGAGATCGACTGTCTCAACAAGACGGTGCAGGTCGTCCGCCTCGATGGTGCGCTCGTCGATCGGTGTCATCGGATCATCGCCGAAGGTGCGCACCGACAGGCGCGTGCCCGTCAGGCCCCAGTCGTTCAGCTTGTTATCCATGATGGTGTCGTTCAGCACGAACTCCGCGAGTTTGCCGCGCTTGAGCAGATAAAGCGGCGGCTGGGCGATATAGACGCGGCCGGAGTCGATCAGGCCGCGCATGTGGCGGAAGAAGAACGTCAGCAGCAGCGTGCGGATGTGGCTGCCGTCGACGTCGGCATCGGTCATGATGATGATCTTGCCGTAGCGGCACTTGCTGACGTCGAAGTCCTCCGAGCCGGGCACGCCGCAGCCGAGGGCGCGTATGATCGTCTTGATTTCCTCGTGCGAGAGGATGCGATCCATGCGGGCCTTTTCGACGTTCAAAATTTTACCCTTGAGCGGCAGTATGGCCTGGGTAACTGCGTCGCGGCCTTGCTTGGCTGAACCGCCGGCGGAATCGCCCTCGACAAGGAAAAGTTCGGATTCTTCGGCGTTCTTGCTGCGGCAATCCCACAGCTTGCCGGGAAGATCGCCGCTTGAAAGAGCGGTCTTGCGCGTGGCTTCGCGCGCCTTCCGAGCCGCCTCGCGGGCGACGGCGGCCTGTATTCCCTTGGTGATGACTTTTTTCGCGTCGGAGGGATTCTCTTCGAGCCAGTTGGAAAGTTGTTCGTTGACCGTCTGCTGGATGAACGACTCGACTTCGGCGTTCATCAGGCGGTCTTTGGTCTGACCCTGAAAATCCGGCTCGCGCACCTTGGCGGAAACAATGGCCGTAAGGCCTTCGCGCCAATCCTCGCCCTTGATGGCCAGATCGCCCTTGAGCAGGTTGCCCTTCTTGGCGAAGGCATTGAGCGTGCGCGTCAACGCGGCCTGGAAACCGGTCAGGTGCGTGCCGCCGTCGCGGTTCTTGATGTTGTTGGCGAAGGCCAGCAGGTTTTCGTTGTAAGAATCGTTCCACTGAAAGGCGACCTTGCAGCCGAGGCCCTGCACATCGTCCTGCGCGCTGAGTACGCGCACGGGGTGCAGTACGTCTTTGCCTTCATTCATGTACTCGACAAAGGCCTTCAGGCCGTCGGAATAGTGGAACTCTTCGCGCTTGTCGCTGCGCTCGTCAACGAAGTGGATGCGCAGGCCTTCGTTCAGATACGCCAGCTCGCGCAGGCGCGTGATGAGCGTCTCAGTGCGGAAGCGCGTATCCTGAAAGATCTGTGCGTCGGGCATGAATTCGACGCGCGTGCCCTTCTGGTTGGTTTCGCCGATGCACTCCAGCCCTTTGACGACACGGCCGCGCGCGAAGCGCATCGTGTAGAGCTTTCCGCCCCGGCAGACTTCAACCACCATCCATTCCGACAGTGCGTTAACGACGCTGACGCCGACGCCGTGCAGGCCGCCGCTGACCGAGTAGGAGTTGCGATCAAACTTGCCGCCGGCGTGAAGCACGGTGAGAACAATCTCAAGCGTGCTCTTGCCGTCGAGCAGGGGATTCTCGGGAATGGCCTTTGGCTCAACCGGAATGCCGCGGCCGTCGTCGATGACGGTGCAGCTTCCGTCGTCGTTGATTTTGACGGCGACGGATTTGCAGGG
>CAZRFP010000056.1:19433-24633 GCA_964599535.1 uncultured Planctomycetaceae bacterium | reverse complement strand
TGAGCGCGGCCAGGTTCTTGCCAAGCCCGGCTCGATCACGCCGCACACCAAGTTCCAGGCCGAGGTGTACGTTCTGACGAAGGAGGAGGGCGGGCGGCACACGCCGTTCTTCAACAACTATCGTCCGCAGTTCTACTTCCGCACGACGGACGTGACGGGCAGCCTGACGCTGCTGGGCGGGGCTGAAATGTGCATGCCGGGCGACAACGTCTCGCTGGAAGTCGAGCTTGTCGCCCCCGTCGCCCTGGAAGAGGGCGTTCGCTTCGCCGTTCGGGAAGGCGGTCGCACCGTCGGCTCGGGCGTCGTCACGAAGATCATCGCCTAGGCGATTCGGCTTACGACACAGGCCGGCCCGGTCGAAGCGTCGGCCGGGCCGCCTTACTTTATCGGTTCGCCGGCTGTGCGGCGCATCGAAGCTATGATAGACAAGGGCGTAGCGAAGGCTCGTGCGCCCGGGAATGATGCAAGATGGCTAAAGCAAGCAAGCGCGAATATGTGTGGCTCCAATGCAAGGAGTGCGATCAGTTGAATTATCGCACGATCGTCAACACCAAGGCGGGCATTCCCGAAGGCCTGAAAGAGGGTCTGAACAAGTATTGCAAAGCGGACCGCCGCCATACGTCGCACAAGATCAAGAGGAAGTAAGCCGCGCCGAGGTTTTGAAGCCTGCGTCATGTGCGCCGCGATGTTGCGGCACGCGGCGGGGCGATCGGCGCTCGAAGTAGGAGCGTAGCTCAATTGGTAGAGCACCGGTTTCCAAAACCGGCGGTTGGGGGTTCGAGTCCCTTCGCTCCTGATTGCGAAACGCTCGCGTCCGATGTTCCGATACCTTTCGCCGATAAGATGAGACAACGCGCTTTATGGCTGAACACGACAATAAAGTAACCGGCGGCGCCGACGGTCGACCATCACCGGTTGCGCTGGCTGAAAGGAAGAAAGCCGTGTCCGATTTCGTCACCAGCTCCGGGGGCCAAAGCGATCAGCGGCCGACGCGCGAGCCGGAGGCTCGTCCGTCGCGCGGCGGATTCTTCGAGGTTTATAAGCCCACGCAGGGGCAGACCATTCGCGTCTGGTCCGGCATTGCTTACGGCGCGCTGGTCTGCTGGTTTGCCTATTCCGTCTTTGATCGGTTGCAGCCTTACTTTACGGGCGCGATGCATACCATCGCCCCCGTCAGCGCGGCGGCCGTCATCGTCGCCGTCTTCGGCTTCATCGGATACTGGGCGCTGGGTTTGAACCATCGGGCCAATGACTTTCTCATCGCCACCGAAGGCGAAATGAAGAAGGTCAACTGGACCACGCGCAAGGAAATCATCGGCTCGACGAAAGTCGTTATCTTCGTCGTTGTGGTAATGTCGATTCTGCTTTTCGTCGTCGACATCCTCTTCATGTTGTTCTTCACATGGATCGGCGTGCTGCGAGCGCCGGGCCTGTTCGATTCCATGTTCGGAAAGTAGTCGGCGCTGCGGCACTGATCGCGGCATCAAGGGAGTTACGGTGTTCACAACGGATCCAACACAGATGATCGCACCCGCCGCCTCACAGGATGACGCGGGTTCGGGCGCGTCCGACGTCGCCACGTCGAACGAAGCGCCGACCGATCCGATGACGCCCAGCAAGCCGGGTATGTTGTGGTACGTTCTGCGCGTCGCGAGCAATCGCGAGGATCAGGTCTGCGAGGCTCTCAAGCGCAAGGTCGCCGTCGAACATCTGGACGATCGTATCGGTCGAATCCTCGTGCCGTCGCAGCGTGAAAAGCGAATGCGCGGCCGCGTCGCCAAGGTCTACGATCGAAAGCTCTATCCCGGCTATGTCTTTGTTGAGATGCTCGTCGAAGAAGACGGCAGCATCTCCGAAGACATCTGGTTCATGGTCAAGGAGACCATGAGTGTCGGCGATTTCATCGGTTCCGACGGCAAGCCCACGGCCATGAAGCCCCACGACGTCGAGAAGATGCTCGCCGTCGTCGAAAAGTCGGCCGAGCAGCCAACGCTGGCGGGCATGGCCGGCATGAAGAAGGGCGACCGTATCAAGGTGAAAGAAGGCCCGTTCGAAAATTTCGAGGGCGAGATCGACGAAGTCATGCCCGACAAGGGCCAGGTTCGCGTGATTGTGTCGATCTTCGGCCGCGCGACGCCGATCGAACTGGAGTATTGGCAGATCGAACTGACAGGCGAGTAGGCCCAGCGTACGCTCATCAGAGCCGCAACCGTAAGGGCCGTAAGGGAGCGGTGGCGTTCAAACAGAATGGCGCATGATGGTGGTGCAAGCTGCCGTCTTGTGGAGCGAATCGAACGGCATTGGAAGGCATAACAAAAGTAAACCCCGCGCACGGACGCCGCAGCAAGATAAACAACAGAGGTTTTCACCGTGGCTAAGAAGAAGAAAACACCAACAGCAACATTCAAAGTCCAGGGCGCCGGCGGCCAGGCGACGCCCGCGCCGCCTATTGGTCCGGCCTGCGGACAGTACGGCGTCAATCCCGGCCAGTTCGTGATGCAGTTCAACGAGCGCACGCGCCATCTGAACGGCATGCCGGTCACGGCCGTGGTCAGCGTCTATGCCGATCGCACGTTTGACTTCATCATCAAGAGTCCGCCCGCGTCGGTTCTGTTGAAGGCGGCGGCGAAGATCGAAAAAGGCTCCGGCGTTCCTAATCGCGAAAAGGTCGGCACCGTGACCTGGACGCAGGTCGAAGACATCGTCAAGCAGAAGCTCAGCGATCTCAACTGCCACGGCCGCATCGATTCCGGCAAGCGCATCGTCGCCGGCACCGCGCGAAACATGGGCATTGAAGTCGTTGACTAGTTCAGCACACGCCTTGAGTAGTCTGATTTCATCGGCCCCGGCGGCTTGGCTTGCCGGGGCTTTTTTTGCACCGGCCGTCTCCGTGTGACGAACACAAGGTATCCGTCGCCACGTCTCGCAATCCCGGAGTGATTCAAATGGCTCATCAGCCCGACAATTTTCTCGGTCTGCCCGAGAATCTCAGCGACTATAAGCGCGCCCGCTATGCGGTGTTGCCGATTCCCTACGACAGCACGGTCAGCTATCAGGTCGGCACGCGCAACGGCCCGCGGGCCATTCTTACCTCCAGCCAGCAGGTCGAGCTGTTTGACGAAGAATACGAACGCGAGTTTATCGACGCCGGCATCGCCACGCTGTCGCCGCTTTTTCCGAACATGGCCGGTCCGCGAGAGATGCATGATGAGATTTTCGCGGCAGCGCGAAAAGTCGTTCGCGACGGCAAGACGCTGATCGGCGTCGGCGGCGAGCACTCAGTGACGAGCGCGCTGGTTCGCGCCGTATTGTCGCGGCACAAAAGGCTAAGCGTTTTGCAGATCGACGCCCATGCCGATCTGCGCGATGAGTATGAAGGCACGCCGTTCAGCCATGCGGCCGTCATGCGCCGCGTGCTCGAGTACAAGGTGCCCGTCGTGCCGGTCGGCATCCGCAACTACAGCGTCGATGAACACCGCTTCATGCGGAAGCACAACTTCAAGCCGATCACCGTCCGGGAGACGCGCAGCAACATCGACTGGATCATGCAGGCCATCGATTCGCTCTCGGAAAATGTCTATGTGACGATCGATATTGATGGGTTCGATCCGGCGTATGCTCCCGGAACCGGCACACCGGAGCCAGGCGGATTGGACTGGTTTCAAGTGACGGATCTGCTGAAAGCGGCGGCGATGTCGCGGAACATCGTTGCGTTCGACGTGGTCGAAGTCGCACCTCTGCCCGGAAGCGCCCAGACAGAGTTTCTCGCGGCCAAGCTGATTTACAAGCTCATTGCGCACATCGAGGCCAATCGCCCCGGACCCGCCAGGAAAACATGAGATCGGGTTCGCAACGTCGCAAATCGGCCGCGACAGTCAAGTCTTTGAGTTGTTGTGAATCGGTTCGTCCGCACCGGCGAGACGCCGATGCTCCCCGATTCGCGGGGCGGGCTGTGTCAGACTACACGGACGACGGTTAGTATCGCGCGACCGATGCATCGATTCGCGCCGACCAGGCGTCGATCCCGCCCGCCATGCTCAGCACGCGGCCTAGGCCCGCCTCGCGCAGGATCGCCGCCGCCTGAACGCTACGATGGCCGTGATGACAATAGGTGATGATCTCTCTGCCCTGGGCGTGCATTCGCACGTGTTCGATGTGCTCCTGCAATCGCGGCAATGGAACGTGTTGAGCACCGGCGATCCGGCAGATTTCGACCTCTTCAGGCTGTCGCACGTCGATCAGCAGGATGTTTTCGCCGGCGTCCATGCGCGATTTTACGTCGTCAACCGATACTTCCCATTGCGGATCAAGATGTCGTTTCACGTGCGTTTTACCCCACATTCGGGCGTGTCGTTCTTTTGTTTCAGACGAGCAGTGCCTATCTTCGTATTCATCGCCGTTACGAATGCCGCGTATCAGCGGCTTGCTGTATTAGCGGCCGCTAAAAAATGCGTCGCGATTTCGCAGTGCATTCGGACGGCCGGCGCGATCGCCGCATCCGGGAAATCATACGTCGGCTGATGCAGCGTCGCCTGCTTTGCCGGATCGCCTTGTCGAACGCCCAGCCTCCAAAGGACGGCCGGCACGCGCTGAGCATAATAAGCGAAATCCTCGCCGCCCATGCTCGGCCGAACCGTGTCGTCCACTTTGTCGTCGCCCACGACCGCGCGTGCGACCGAAGCGACGAATGCCGACGCGGCCGGGTCGTTGACCAGCACCGGATAGCCCCAACCCAGATCGACGTGCGCCTTCGCGCCGAACGCCGCCGCCGTCTGCTCAACGATCGCGCAGAAGCGCTCGACAACGCGCGACCGCACACCGGAATCCAGCGTGCGGATCGTGCCCATCAACTCGGCGGTGTCGGGGATGACATTCCCCGCCGTGCCTGCGTTGATCGTTGCCACCGTCACGACGACGGCATCGAGCGGATCCACGCCGCGCGAGGCGATTGTCTGCAGCGCCGTCACGACGTGCGCCGCGGCGACGATTGGATCGACGCCGCGATGGGGATACGCCGCGTGCGCACCGCAGCCGCGGATGGTGATCTTCCACGGGTTTGTCGCCGCCATCGCCGGGCCCGGGCAGACGCCGACATGCCCCATGTCCATGTAAGGCCAGCCGTGCATCGCGAACGCAGCGTTGACAGGCGGATCGTCCAGCACGCCGGACTCGCAGAGAATGCCGCCACCGCCGCCGCTTT
>CAZRFP010000056.1:0-19423 GCA_964599535.1 uncultured Planctomycetaceae bacterium | reverse complement strand
GCCGGCTGAAAGATGAATTTTACCTTTTCCGGCAGTGAATCAGCCATGCGCGACAGGACGACGGCCGCGCCGACAAGACAGGCCGCGTGCCCGTCATGTCCGCAGGCGTGCATGCGCCCCGGCACTTTTGAGGCATAGGGCGCGCCGGTTTGCTCCGTGATCGGCAGTGCGTCCAATTCGGCGCGCATCGCGACGCAAGGCCCAGGCTTGTCGGCGTTTAACGTAGCGACGACGCCGGTTTGCGCGAGACCGGTTTGTATTTGCAGATTCTTGAGCGGCTCGAGTCGTTCAACGATGCGCCGTGCCGTCTCGTGCTCTTCGAATGCAAGCTCGGGATGGGCGTGAATCTCATGGCGAAGCGCCGCCAGTTCCGGCGCGATCGCGGCGATCTGTTCGGCGAAGTCGCTCATGCGGACGTAGCATAACTTATTCCGGCACGGATGGCAGTCGGCGCTGGTGCGACTTACGCCAGGCAACGCCTCTTGTTGCTACAACGCAACATCCTGAATCCTGTCCGAAAAAAAGAGGCTTTTTCATCATTGCCTCCGCGACGTTTGCGGCACCAGGATTGGTACGCTGTTTGCATTGGATCGCGGCACGCGCGCTCGGCCCGACGAATCGGCCGTGATGAGCCCGAGAATTCAATCAGCTGGAGACGCCATATGTCGCGAGTTCTTCAACGACCAAGTCGGAATCATCGACGCGGCGCAGCGACCGTCGAAATGGCCGTCGTTGCGCCGATTTTGGTGATCATGATGCTTGGGATGATCGAAGTCAGTTATGCCTTCATGGTTCGTCACACGCTCGATCTTGCCGCCAACAGAGCCGTGCGTGCGGCGACGCTGCCGGGCCACAACTCCTTCGACGTGATCGAGAACATCAACGACACGCTCGCGCACACGGGGCTTGCCGGCTATGAAGTGAGCACGAATCTGGACGAACTCGAACCGACGGAACGCGAAGTTTGGGTCGAAGTGAAGATTCCGATCAATCGCGTTATGTTTACGGGCAGCCTGTTTGGCGGCGGTAGCTTCAACATCACGACGCGTCGTACCGCCCAGCGTGAAATGGATCCGAACATGGTAAACGACTGATGACCGGATGTCCGTGAATTCCTCTCATTCCGGCGGACCGTCTTTCGCATCATCTGATTGCACCCCGTCCATCGGCTGCGAAGCCGGTGCGGAATCGCTCGTCGGGGCGGTAGCCGGTTCGCTTCGGCTCATCTCAAGCGGTAACTCGGGATAGTCATCAAACGTCGCCCGAAGCCGCGCCCACATCGGACTTGCGGGCCAGCGGCGTTCGCGATCCTGAAGCAATTCATAGGCCGCGTCTCGATTGGGCATCAGTTCGACGAAGCGTCGTGCCGCCTCTTCGGCATCCTTGTCGTCGCCTCTCGCAAGATTCAAGCCGATCAGCGTGTAATGTACGCCGGGCAAAGAATCGTTCAGCTCGCGCGCCCGCTCGGCCCAAGCCATCGCACGATCTGCAAATTGAGGTTTTGGCGAGAACTGCTCCGCGAGATCGGCATACACTTTGGCCATGGTCGGCGCCTGTCCGGTTGGCCGGGGAAACTTTGAAAGCGTTTCAAGCTGATCGCGCAAGGCCTCCTCACGACCGGCCGCCGCCAACACCAGCGCCCGAGTTTCGCCTTTTTCGCGCGGCAGGGGAACGGCCAGCGCTGGCTCACCTTTTTCGTTCAGCGGACCGTCCATGATCTCATGGGCCTCGACCAGGGCGGCCAGCAGTTCGTTCGTTCGTCCGACGGGGTCGACATGCAATCCGTAAAACGCGCTCTCGCGAATCGCGGCCGAGCGCGCCGCGAACAGACCTTCACCGGCCAGCTTATACATCGCCGCCGCCTGCCGCGCGAGTCGCTCCGATTCGGCGGGTTGGCCGGTCCAGTCCTTGATCATGGCCGCGATGCGCAGCGTCTCCGGTGACAGTTCGTCCTGCCATGATGATGACATTGAACGTTCGGCGTCCGCGACGGCCACGTTATACAGTTCGTTAAGGGCGGCTCCCGCGCCGGGGATGCGGCTGAAGAGCGTCTCGGTCATGGCCCGCGTCGTGTCATCAATCTCACCGCGGCGCAGCAGGCGCTTCAGCCAGAAGAGCCTTTCCATCGGCGCGGCGTCGGGAAAGCTGTGCCAGAGCTGCTCCACCAAGCCTGTATCGAAAGGATCGTCGCTCGATGCCTGAACCAGCGCGGCCCGATACGCGACGAGATAGTCATTGAATTTCTGCATGTCGCCGCGCCTGTGATAGGCCGTGGACATGTTTGCCGACAGGACGGCCGCCAACCGAGACACATTAAGAAATCGCGGCGCGGCGCGATTGAGGCGATCCAACTGCATGAAAGCCTCGATGGCGATTTGCAGATCGGTGTCGGTCGGCACGGGCCGCGCTTCGAGAGCCTGCGCGAATTCAATGGAACGCAGGCGCACCGCGTGCATCCGCGCGCTGAGGCGATCAAAGGGATCAAGCAGGTGTCGCGCTGCGAAGTCGGCGGTCGGTAAGCCCGCCGCGATTTGGCCGGCCTCCAGTTTCCGTTGAGAGGCCTCGCGCGCGAGAAGCCCGCGCCAGTTCTGCACGCCGAGATAGCCCAGCACAATCGCGGCCGTGATGCCGAGCAGCCCGGCACCGCGAAGCACGCCGCCCGGAATCGCAGCTTGTTCGGCAGCATCCCCAGGTTGATCCGTTAGTGCGCGCTCATCGCGAATGACGGCCCATAGCAACGCCCAGACTGTCAGGAAGATCGGCGGAAAGCCGGGATTTCGCAGCGCCACGCTCGAACACTCCTCCAGCATCATGCCGAACAGCGCGGCTGACAGACAGATCGCGAGCGGACGATAGGGTCGAGCGCGTGGCGTCGATGCCGCGCGATCGCAGTAGCGCATGGCGTAATACAGCGTCAGCACAAGCGCGAGCACAAACGATGCCGCGCCGATCATGCCGAGATCGGCAAGCAGTTCCAGATACTCATTATGAGCGTGTGAGTACCACCACTGCTCGCTGAACGATAGCACCGACGGCTCGCGAAGCTGGTCGATCCGCGCCAACTGTGGTGCGAGCATGGTATAGCAGCCCTCGCCGTGGCCGCCGACCGGCTTTTCGGAGAAGAGATTGATGGCATATGGCCATTCGTGATTGAGCCGCGTGCGAATGGAATGCGCCCGCTCGCCCATGACGCCGGTCGCGCGAAGGCCCTGCACCCAGAAGACTCCCATCAATGCGATGATCAATCCCGCGAGCAATACGGGCATGCGCGCCTTCTTCGACGCCGCTAGGAAAGCGACGCAGAAGACGCCGCCGGCGAAGCCCACCCATGCCGACGATCGCGCTTGCGTCAAGAGCAGTGCGACGACGAGCAGCGGAAGCGCCGCGATGCAGAGGATGCCGATCAAGCGATTGCGTTCGGGCAGCGGCGCGCTCGGATCGCCGGACGAAGTTACGTTATCGCTGGTTGAGTCAGCGCCGCTCGGCTGCTTCATGGGTTGCGCGATTTTTGCATACGTATCCCAAGCAATGCCCAGTGCGACAAAAACGACCGGCAGAATGCACGCGCCGAACCACAGGCTATTGCCGATCGGGTATTCCATCCGGGCCGCGGGAAGGTGCAATGCAAGTAATTCGCCCAGCCACCCCGGCGCGGATCGACCAGAGAGATACCATAGACCGATGGAACTGCTGAGCGTCATCGCCAGCACGAGCGCCGCGCCGAGCGCCCGCACGTGCGACGCGAGCAGCAGCACGGCGAGCGGCCACCACCACGCGGCGTGCATGAACCGTACGGCCACTTGTCCCATGCTGATGTCCGGTGCGTGCGAGAAATACGACGTCAGCGCGCTCACGGCCAGCAGGACGCCCCACCAGAACAGCGGACTCTTCGCCCGCTCACGAATGTCCCATGCATCGGCTGCCGTCAGACGAAGCGTCGCACGCGCCGTCAACAACCTCGCTCCGCCGGTCAGACAGAGACCGGCCGCGCCGAGCGCGAAAATCAGGCTGCGAATATCAACGAGGCGCCGCGTAGGGAAGGCCCCGGACTCGGCAGATGGTCCGACGAGCGCCAGCGCCGCGACGACGGTCTTGAGAAGCGACGAGTCTTCATGATGCGCCTGCGAAAAGCGCGGTGGCGACGTCAGCAGGGCGTTCAGAATCAGCGCGATGCCCGCCGTCCATGCCAGCGCCTGGCTCGCGCGGCGTGCCGCACTTGTGGCGCCAGGCAGCGCCTCACTCGAGTTCGCGTATGGCATCGTTCAATCCTTCGCAGGCGATGATCTCGATCGCCGCGTCGCCTTTCTTTCGCAGTTCAGCCGCGCCGTGCTTTGGCAGCACGAATCGCTTGAAGCCCACGCGCGCCGCTTCCGCAACGCGCTGGCGCAGATGGTGAACCGTTCGCAACTCGGAGCCAAGCCCCAGCTCGCCGCACACCACCGTGCCGCCGGGCAGACGGCGATTGGTCATCGCAGAGTATGTCGCCAGCGCGATCGCCAGGTCCGCCGCCGGTTCATGCACCCGCACGCCGCCGACGACGTTGACGAAAACGTCCTGATCGCCCAACACGCATTGGGCGTGCTTTTCAATGACCGCCAATAGCATTGCCACGCGCCCGGCATCGACGCCCGAGGCCTTGCGCTTTGCGCTGCCGAATACCGACTGAGCGCACAGCGATTGCACCTCGACCAGCAGCGTGCGCGTGCCTTCGCAGGCCGCCAGCACCACCGAGCCAGGCCGCGAGACGCGCTGCTCACTCAGAAACATCTTCGACGGATCGGGCACGGGCCGCAGACCACCGTCGGTCATCTCGAAAATGCCCAGTTCGTCCGTCGAGCCGTAGCGATTCTTCACGGCGCGCACGAGGCGATGGGCGTGGAAGCGGTCTCCTTCGAAGTACGCCACGCAGTCCACAAGGTGTTCAAGAATTTTCGGACCGGCGATGGCACCTTCCTTGGTCACATGCCCCACAAGCACGAGTGCGAAGTTGAGCTGCTTGGCCAGCCAGATCAGCCGCGCTGCCGAATCCCGAAGCTGCGCCGCCGAACCCGGAGACGACGTCAGATCGGGACGATAGACCATCTGGATCGAATCGACGACGACCACCTCGGGCCGCGTCTGTTGTATCGTGTGGATGATGATGTCGAGATTGGACTGCGCGGCGACGAGCATATCCGATTCGCTGATGTCCTTGCCGTTGTCGCCGCTGAGCCGCGCCGCGCGCAGACGTGTCTGGCCGAGCGACTCTTCGCTCGTGACGTAGAGCGTCTTGCGGCCCGAGACGGCGAGGCTGTGGCAGACCTGCAATAGCAGCGTGGACTTGCCGATGCCCGGGTCGCCGCCTAGCAGGATCGCCGATCCCGGAACGATGCCGCCGCCGAGCACGCGATCGAACTCCGACATGCCGCTGGAATAGCGTCGCGTTTCATCCGGGCGCACATCGGACAGGCGCATCAGCGCCGGTGCATCTTCGTCGCGCGGCACCAGCGGGCGATGAAGGTCCTCGGCGGTGTCGCGCACGACGCGCTCCTCCAGCGCGTTCCACTCACCGCATGACGGGCACTTGCCCGCCCACCGTCGCTGAGTCGCGCCGCACTGACGGCAGATAAACTGGGAATGCTGCTTTGCCACACCGACAAATGTAAGCGCCGGGCGGTGAATTGGCCACGACCGCGATGCGGCACGATCAATGATCGAGAAACGCTTGAATGCCAGAGGCCGCGACCTTGCCGGCCTGCACGGCGTCGACGACTTCCGCGCCCTTGCTCGTGCAATCACCTCCGGCGAAGAGCTTCGGCACGGATGTCGCCCCCGTGGCAGCGTTGATCTGGACCTGGCCGCGATTGACTGTCAGCCCCGGAATCGCGTTGAGCAAGTCCAGCAGCGGCGTCTGCCCGAGTGCCTTAACGACCATGTCGGCGTGAAGCACGAATTCGCTTCCGGCGATGTTCTCCAGCTTGGCCTGACGCCCTTCTCCGGATTGTCGCGTTCGGATGAACTCGACGCCGCTCGCAGCGCCGTTCGTTTCCACGATTCGCAACGGCGCGGCGTTGAACTCCCAGCCGATGCCGTCGGACTTGGCCAGCTCGTATTCATACTTGAACGCCGGCATGGCTTGTTCGCCGCGGCGATAGGCGATCGTCACCTTTTCAGCGCCCAGCCGAACTGCCGCTGTCGCCACGTCCACGGCCGTGTTACCGCCGCCGATGACCAGAACGTTGCGGCCGCATCGGCACTGATCCAGCGGCAGGGTATGCGTCTGAAAGATGAAATCGAGCGCCTCCCACACGCCGGGCAGGTCTTCGCCGGGAATGTTCAGCTTTGCCGTCTTGCCGAGGCCGACCGCTAGAAAGACCGCGTCGAAGTCGTTCAGCAACTTCGCAACACCGGCGCCATCGACCGGCGTGCTGAGCCGAAGGTCGATGCCGCCGATCGCCTTGACCTGTTCGACTTCGGACAGTGCAAACTGCGTGTCGTACTTGTATGCAGCGATGCCGTACGTGTTGATTCCGCCCGGCCACTCGCGCGCCTCGAACACCGTGACGGCGTGTCCGCGCTTACGAAGCTCATGCGCACATGTCAGACCGGCCGGTCCGCCGCCGATGATCGCGACGCGCCGTCCTGTGTCCGGGCCGGCCAGGAAGAACTGGATACCCTTGTCGCGTGCCTCATCGCAAGCGTATCGCTGGAGCCGCCCGATCTGGACCGGCGCCTTAAGAAGCGTGTGGTCGACGCAGGCGCCTTCGCAAAGGACTTCGGTCGGGCAGGCCCGCGCGCAGGAGCCGCCGAAGATATTGGCCTCGAGTATGGTTTCGGCCGCACCGACGGGGTTTCGATGGAGTATCTGCCGGATGAACTTGGGTACGTCGATGTGTGTCGGACAGGCCCGCGTGCAGGGGGCGTCATAGCAGAAGAGGCATCGCGACGCCTCGGCCACCGCTTCGTCGGGCGTGTATCGCGGATGAAGTTCCGCGAAATTTTCCGCGTGCTGTCGCGCCGGTTGGATGGGTGAAGTCGTGGTCATGGGAGGCCATTATATCTTGGCTTTGTTTTGAATCAGGTGCATTTTAAGCACTGGTGCGGGTCATTCAGCTCGCATGGAGTACGATCTATCTGTCGTTTCGGAAGTTGCGCAGAATATGCGGGGCAGGCGTTGGATCGGCGCGGGGGCATGATGTCCTATTTCCGTGACAATCGCTGCAGCATCAATGTATTTATAGGACTATACCACAAGATGTTGTGTACTCAGGGGTTTGCGTATGTTCGGCTTGTGTATTCTTGGTCGCGAAAACGAAACGTGTTACAATGCTGTTAACCCCTTATTCCCAATGGGTTGGCCGATAAATGCGCACCAGATTGCGACAATTCTCGTTTTTGGGACGTTGGCGGACTGCCCTACATCTTGTGGTTTTCATTCCGAAAAAAATCAAGTTTGTGACGGACCACAACCGATATTTCAGGTATGGGAAACAGCCTCAATGCAAATGAGCCGTCGGCCGTTTTTGCCGAACGGGAAGTAGGCCGAAAAAAATGGAATAACCCTGCGATCAAGCAACAGTGTTGATACGTAAGTCGGGAAGAGTCGAAACGGAAACCAAGGACGACGGGGCGAAGAAGAAGCATAGGATGGTGGTGATGATGACAGACGTGAATGCAATTGCCGCACCTGCCTCGACCGCTACGCTGAGGGAGTTCGCCCATCAGTCCTTCGGCCGAGGCCGCACTGAACAGGACGCCAAGGATGTCGACAGCGTCGAGATTTCAGAGGTCGCCGCGTTTCTAAGCAGGCTGGCCGAACTGCCGGAGGCCCGAGCGCGAAAAATCGTCGATCTCCGCAACGCCATTCAAAACGGCACGTATGATGTCGATGCCCGGCTGGATGCCGCTGTCGAAAACATGCTCGAAGAAATCTGACCCGCACGGGTCTTCTCGGACGCCGGCCTCAACACGGCGTTCGAAGCCAATTTCCCTCGGTCAAATCCGAACGCAAGGCGCACGAGACGGGCCGCTCAAGCCGAGCGGCCCGCTGTGCGTTTGTAGCGCAACATGGTCGAGCCATCTCCGGTGACCGTCGCATTTTTGCAATCCGGCGTTCATCGTCGGCGGATTGACTGGCGTGTATTACAATGTAATACTAATGGTTCGTCGCGCTTCGGGGGCTGACGCGAGCTTGTGTGGCGCGGTGGTCTCGATCTCCGAGATGTTTAGTTGTTGGCGATCATGATGTACCGTCGAACGACAACAGTCGCATGTGATGGAGCGCCCGGCCGGTTACCCGGATCGGCGCGACACACGTCGCGCGCGGTGAGCGCCTTCGCGATGATCCTGGCGAGCCTTGCCTGCATCGGCTGCGATTCAAAACCAAAACCTCAGGCGCGGCTTCCATCCGGCTCAGACCGCGAAGTATTGCGCGTCACCGTGAGCATTCAGCCGATGACTTATTTCGTCACGCGCATCGGAGGAAATCACGTCGACGTGCGGTCCATACTCTCGCCGGGCCAATCACACGGGGCCTTCGATCCGTCGCCGAAGCAAGTGGCGGCGCTGGCGCAATCCAAGGCGCTCTTTCGAATCGGCGTGGCGTTTGAGGGGCCGCTGCTTCGCAAGGCGGCTGATGTGTGCCCGGATTTGCAGATCATCGATATCCGCGCCGGCATTCCGCTGCTGCATCTTGCAAGTCATACACTCGGGCCTATCACGCCCGACGGCGACCACGAACACGATCATGACGATCCGAACCATATTTGCGGTGAAGGCGAACTCGATCCGCACATCTGGCTCGATCCGGTTCTTGTGAAGACGCTGGCCGCCACCATCCGCGACGCCCTTAAGCGGCTCGCGCCCGGTCATGGCCATGACTTTGACCACAATCTCAGTGTCTTCGAGGCCGATCTGGATGATCTTCATGCCCGGCTGACGGCGCTGCTTGCACCGCATCGCGGCCGGTCGGTGCTCGTGTTTCATCCGTCGCTGGGTTACTTCTGCGAGCGATACGGTCTGGAACAGATCGTCATCGAGACCGAAGGCAAAGAGCCGGGACCGCGCCGGCTGGGCGAATTGATCCGCACGGCGCGTCAGCGTGGCGCGCGCGTGGTCTTTTCGCAAATCGAGTATTCCGCGGCGGGCGCGCAGGCCGTGGCTGAGGCGATCGGCGCCAAAGTCGTCCGCCTCGATCCTCAGTCGGCTGACTGGATGTCGAACCTGGATTCGATGGCCCAGTCTATTGCGGCTTCGTTCGATGATTCACCCGGCGTGCATCGAACTGATTCAACCACGACCGCGGAGTGACACACATATGACACATGTTCACGCCGACGGCTGCTGCTCCGAGGCCGACCCGCTGCCGACGGTCGACGCCGTGATGCGATTTCGCGACGTGAGCTTCGGCTACGACTCGACGCCGGTGTTCACGCCGCCTGCGTCGTTCGCGATACCGCGCGGCGCGTTTGCCTGCGTGGTCGGTCCGAATGGCGGCGGCAAGACGACGCTGCTGAAGCTGGCGCTCGGGCTGCTTCAGCCGTCGAACGGCGCGATCGAGGTGCTTGGTGGAGCGCCCTGCGAGACGCGCCGCCGCGTTGGCTACATGCCGCAGCACGCGCAGCTGGATCCGAAGTTTCCCGTGACGGTGATGGATGTCGTGATGATGGGGCGGCTCGGCGGACGCGGCGCGTGGTCACGTTATTCCCTTGCCGATCGGCAGGCCGCGATGCAGGCGCTCGAGCAAGTGCGGCTGCCCGATCAGGCATCGCGCTCGTTCTCGGCGCTTTCGGGCGGGCAGCGGCAGCGCGCGCTGATCGCTCGCGCGCTGGCATGCGAGCCGGAACTGCTGCTATTGGACGAGCCGACATCGAACCTGGATGTCGCCGCGCAAAGCGATCTATACGAACTGCTGCATGTTCTGAACGAGCGCATGTCGATCGTCATGGTATCGCACGACGTGGGCTTTGTGTCGAAGTTTGTCGAGACGATCATCTGCGTGAACCGTCATGTTGACGTGCATCGCGCCGGAGACATCGCCGGAGATTACATCAGCGACATGTACGGCCGCGACATGCGGTTGATCGTGCATGATCACAAGCACGGTGGCGCACATGGATGAAGCGCTTCCATGTTTGAAACAATGTCCCGGTGATACCGTCCATTTCGCGAGACGACTATCGTGAACGATTTTTTCGAGGCGATCACGAATCCCGGCTACGGCTATCTGCGCGTCGCGTTGATGGCCGGTCTGCTGGCGAGTGTCGCGTGCGGCGTCGTGGGTTCGTATGTCGTGACGCGTCGCATTACATACATCGCCGGCAGCATCGCCCATTGCGTTCTCGGCGGCATGGGCGCGGCCCGCTATATGCAGAACGTACACGGCTGGACCTGGTGTACGCCGCTCATCGGGGCGATGGTCTCAGCCGTCATGGCCGCGCTGATCATCGGCTATGTGACACTTCGGGCGAAGGAGCGCGAAGACACGGTCATCGGCGCGCTCTGGGCCATTGGCATGGCGATCGGCATTCTGTTTATCCAGAAGACGCCCGGCTCGCCGGAAGACCTGATGAGCTATCTTTTCGGCAGCATCGTCATGGTGCGCACGGTCGATCTATGGCTGCTCGTCGGACTGGATGTCGTGATCGTCGCGGTCGTGGCGTGGCTGTATCATCCCTTGCTCGGCGTCTGCTTCGACGCGGAGTTTGCGAGGCTGCGCGGGCTGCCGGTCGAAACGTATTACCTGCTATTGCTATGTCTGACGGCATTGACGGTCGTGCTGCTGATCTCCGTCGTCGGCGTTGTGCTGGTTATTGCGTTATTGACATTGCCGGTGGCCATTGCCGGAACGTTCTGTCGCACGCTGCTGCGAATGATGATGCTCTCCGTTCTCATCTGCATGGCGCTCACGTCGACCGGGCTGGCCGTCAGCTTCGGACCGGACCTGCCTGCCGGTGCGACGACGATCGTGCTGGCCGGTGCGGCGTATCTGGTAGTTCTCGGCGGCGGACGGCTGTTTGCGTCGCGGCGAACCACTTGAACGCCGGCCTTATTCTCACGCCAACACGGTGAATCGATCGGAGCCGTTCAGCCCTGTATAGGTTCCGCGGCACGGGCTGGATATAATCGCATCCATGTTCAGAATCGCGATACGTCGAATGGAATGCGGCGCCGAGTCGCTGCGACCGGTGTTTGTTCTGGCGTTTGCAGCGTGCGTCGTGTCCTGCCGTTCAGCCGACGACGCGCATGTCGAATCGACGTCGCCGGCGGCAAGCCGGCGTGTCGAGGACAAGCCGCCGGACAATGCCGCGATCGTGAAGGGAACGCCTGAACCGTCGGCGGTTCGCCCGGCGTTTCGAGATGTAACGCGCGAATCCGGCATCGACCATGTCCATCACAAGCCAAAGCTCGATCCGAAGCTCGACAACATCATGAATTGGGTCGCCAGTGTCGGTGCCGCGGCGGCGGCAGCCGATTTCGATCGCGACGGATGGATCGACCTCTTCGTCACGCAATCCGACAAGCGCAAGCCGAACCGCCTCTATCGAAACAACGGCGACGGCACATTCACCGATGTCGGCGAAAAGGCCGGCGTCGCCTGGTGGAATGACGATCACGGCACGGCCATGGATGCGGTTTGGGGCGACTACGACAACGACGGCTGGCCGGACTTGTACATCGTTCGATGGGGCGAGGACGTTTTGCTGCGCAACAACATGGACGGCACGTTTACAAACGTGACGCCGAAGCTGTTCCGTCGGCGCGACGGCTCGCATGGGATGCAGTGGGCCAACGGCTGCGCCGCGGTCTGGCTCGATTACAACCTGGACGGCCGGCTTGATTTGTACGTCGGCAACTACTTCGAGGAGCACGATCTGTGGAATCTCAAGACGACGCGCATCATGCACGACGACTTCGAGAACGCTCGTAACGGAGGGCGAAACTTCCTCTTTCGGCAAAACGCCGACGGCAGCTTCACTGAAGTGGCCGCCGAACTCGGTCTGGATGACACCGGCTGGACGCTCGCGGTCGGCGTCGGCGATCTGAACAATGACGGCTGGCCGGACATTTACTGCGCTGATGACTTCGGGCCTGATCAGCTCTTCGTGAACAACCGCGACGGCACGTTTCGCAATGTGTCGGCGGATGCGATCGGTCACGACACCAAGAAGGGCATGAATGTCGACTTGGGCGATTTCAACAACGACGGCTGGCTCGACATCTTCGTGACCAACATCACGACGGCCGAGTATCTGCAAGAGGGCAACATGCTGTGGCACAATGACGGCGTCGATCCCGAAAGCGGCGTCGTCAGCTTCACGGATATTTCGCTGGAGACAGGCGTATATGACGGCGGCTGGGGCTGGGGCGGCAAGTTCTTCGACTACGACAACGATGGCGATCTCGATATCTACAGCGTCAACGGCTTCATCAGCGCTGGCGACGGCAGCTACTGGTACGACCTCGCATCGTGGACCGTGCTCGGAGAGGATGCGGCCGAGGCGAAAAACTGGCCGGCCATTGGCAGCCGCTCATTCTCCGGCTACGAAAAGAACCGCTTCTGGCGAAATGAGGGCAATCTGGTCTTTACCAGCCGCGCGTCCGAGGTCGGTCTGGGCATCGATCGCGACGGCCGCGGCATTGTCGTCTTTGATTTTGACAATGACGGCGATCTCGACGTGTTCGTCGCGAATCAGAACCAGCCGCCAAACCTGTTTCGCAATGAACTGGGCGGCGCGAACGGACATCACTGGCTTGGTGTCTGGCTTGAGGCCGATCCATCGACGGAGACCAACCGCGACGCCGTCGGCGCGCGCGTGACGGTGGCGACGCCGTCGGGCAAGCAGATTCGCGAGCGCGACGGCGGCAACGGCTATAGCGGCCAGAGTGATCCTCGGCTGCACTTCGGCCTGGGCATTGACAGCGTCGTGACGCTGCTTGAAGTGCGCTGGCCCGATGGCGGCATTCAATACATCGAAAACGTCGCGGCCGATCAATACATCCGCGTTCGCCAGAATCCGGATCAATACGGCATACAGATATTGACGGCCGTCGTTCCGCCGGAACCTGCACGATCCGCAACGGCTGACGAGCGCGACAATGCGCGAAGTTCGACGCTTTCGGCGGAGGAAGTTGAACAACGTCTGGCGTCTTTCGAAGCGGAGATGCGCGCTGGCGCGGTTTCGCATGCGGCCGCCAGCCGCTATCGCACTTTGGCCTCGGGCCACGGCTTGCACGATCGCCCGATCGCATTTTTTCATTCCATGTTCGGCGATGGCGATGCAACGTCAGCGCGCGGCATTTCGGCGCGACTACACCTGGCGTGCGCCTATGTCGACAAGATACGCACCTGCGGCGGGCTGGCGGCGATCGTAAGCAAGGGAACGCTCGCGCGCAAAGCGCTGGATCATCTCGACGTGCTCGTTGCAAAACATCCGGATCGCTGGGAGGTCTTCTACTGCCGCGGACAGAACCATCTGCACTGGCCGCGCGCCCTGCTGCATTCGGAGGATGCCATTCGTGATTTCCGGCGGTGTCTGGAATTGCAGCGCCGCGACGGCCGCGAGACGGCGATCCCGTATCATGTACGGACGTACATCGCACTGGGCGATGCCTATACGAAGAACAAAGACTACGCTGCGGCACGGGCCGTCTGGCGCGAAGGTCGCGAGCGATTCCCATCGAATGCCGACCTCGCGGCACGTCTTGATATCCACGACGACAAGGCGCTTTTGCGATTCATCGAGGATGAGCGCTCGCTGGAGCGGCGCATCGACACCGATTTGTCATTTCTCGAACGTCCGTAGCCCCACCTCACGCATCAGTTGCGAAGCTGATCGCGCGGAACCCAGCGCGTATTGTATTTGTCCGAGAGGCGTTCGGGCGCCGCGGTTGCCTCGCCGTCCGGCGCACTCGCACTCTCGCCGCTGGCGTGTCGTTCAGCGGGCGACGGCCCGAAGAAGCCGAGAGGAATCGGCCCGGGTTCGACGGTGTTGCCGTGAGTCACATTGTATTCGCCGTCTTTTTCCCATCCGACGCTGTAGAAGAGAAACGTGCGCGCGCGGTCGTCGCGCTTCGGCGGAAACGCGGCCGCGTCGAACTCGATTCGAATCGCGTCGCCGCCATTGATGATCGCCAGTTCCTCGTCGCGCTCGGCGATCAGTTCAACCATGTCGCCGTAGCGCGTACACCAGCCTTCCAGCGTTGAACGCCACGGCGGACGTTCGAAGACGCGCTCGTAATTCGGTGTTGTCGGATGCCCCGGCGCGCGCGAGCGAATCTCCGAAAAGCCGCGCCAGCGAGCCTCCGCGGCAATGGGCGGAGCCGACCTAATGGCATCGTCAGCAAGCGTTCGGCGCTCAAAGAGGGCGATGCGGTCCCAGCGAATCTCGAACGTGTTGCTCAGTCTGAGTCGGCGAAAGCCGGGAGGGAGTTTGCCATCCAGATCGACGAGGATCGTCTTCGTCTTGCCGGCGGGCATGCCCACGACGACATCGATGGGCGTCCAGCGGCCGTCGGCGTCTTCGACGGACAGCCGGGGCGGGATGACGACCATGTCCGGGTTCTGCGACATTGCGATGTTCGCGCCGGCCTGTCCGTATTGCAGCCAGCCGGTCAACGCCAGTACCCAGCGTCGCCGCGAATCGGCGGCATTCGATCCGAGCGCGTCGCCCTTGTCGCCGAAGTCGAGCGTGATGTCGAGCGGATGGCACATGCCGCGATAAGGCGGCGGAAGCAGTGCGCCGGGCGGCGCAAAGCGGCCGTCGATCTCGCGCAGCTCGTTCGTGCGATCGACGCCGTCGCTGCCTTGCGCCGAGATCGGCGCGCGGCGATGACCGAGCGCCCATATTTCGGATGGCGGAAAGGGCGGCGGCGTGAGCTTGTCGGTGACATGAATCTCCAGGTCGCTTTCGTGGTCCACCGCGAAGAGCCGCACCGCGTCCAGATAAAGCACCTCGTGGAATTCGCTCGTGACTTCCATCACAAATCGGCCGTCTCGCGGCTGGATCGATTGGGACGGACCGATGACGACGAACTCGTCAGGATCGGCTTCCAGCAGCATATCTCTCGACAGCGGCAGGCCGACGGGCGCGTTGCCGAGCAGATCGGTGACGAATCTAAAACGCTCGCCATCCCAAGCATACAGAAACGGACAGGAGCCGGTGGCGACGTTTTTCTCGATGATGACCAGCGGCGATGACTCGACATCCGCGTCGATCTGATTGTCAACGACACCGTTCATCCAGACCGTCTGCACGGTGTCAAGACGTTGGCGCTTCCCGACGCCGATCTCGATGACCGGCGAATACACGCATCGGCTGGTAAAGAACTCGCCGGCGCGAATCTCGACTTGCGTGCCGTATCCGCTGGGATTGGTTTTCTGCGTGATGAGACTCAGCTTGAGCTGCCGGTTCTGGTTGCCGCCGTTGTTTCGCAAGAAGCGGAGTGTTTCATCGATGCCGTGCGCCAGCACATCCGTATCGCCATCGCCGTCGAAGTCAGCCGCGATTAACGCGCGAACTTCTGGAAGCCGAATTTCTCCAATCCGAAGCGCTTCGGTCGCATCGCGCCAAGCTGTTTCGCCGTTGCGCCATGCCATGACGCGCGCGGCGCCGCCGTCCGTCGGCGATCCGGCCAGCACAAGATCGAGCCGGCCGTCATTGTCGAAATCGATGGCCGTTGCGGCGATTCGGCGCATTCCGGGGTAATCGAGCCGCGTTCGCCCGGCGCCGCCGCCGTGGATGATCCGCGCGCCCGATTCGCCAAACAACGCGACATCGATCCGGCCATCGCCGTTGAAGTCGTCGCAAACGACGGCCAGTGCCTCAGGCCACGGACCAGGCGGGTCAGGCATCCGCGCAAATCGTCCGACGCGCTGATTTTCAATGACGATGCTGGGCTTCGAGCCGCGAAGGGCGAGCAGATCGATGGCCGCGTTCTGGTCGAAATCGGCGGCAAAGACCGATTGCGCGCTGTCGAGCTTCGGTAGTTCGACCGCTATGCTCACATCGGTAAACGTGCCATTGCCGTTGTTCTGCATGAGGACGATCGTCTCGTCGGTCGCAATAAACAGATCGAGATCGCCATCGTGATCGGCGTCGACCCAGACGGCATGGCGCATCTTCAACTCGGCCAGTCCGGCGGCGGCGGTGACATCCGTAAAGGCACCGCGTGCCGTCTGCTTGAGCAGTCGATGGCGTCCGCTTGTCGGGATGAGCAGTACATCATTCAGTGCATGAACCTTCGCGTCGTATTTCGCGCCGGACGGCACGTCGTCGTGAAAATTGCCGATGATGCAGTCGAACGGACCGTCGGCATCAGAAAGGCGCGTTTCGCAGCGCGTCGCCCGCAAAGCGCCGTCGTCGCGTATCTGAAGCAACTGAACCGTTCCATCGCGTCCGACAGCAAAGAGGCGCGGCCGACCGCTGTCATCGACATCGATCACGGCGACGCCCGCGAATGCCGCCGGCGCGTCGTCAGCATTCGCGCGCGTGGCGTCCGTGAACCGCACGTCGATCGTCGGACGATCCGCCGCGGGCGATTGAGGTGCGGGCGGCGGCTCGGCACTTGTGTGGGAGCAGCGTTCGAGTGATTCGGCGTTACGCGACTGTTCGCCGAGGAGTTTTCGCAAACGCATGAATTCACGCTGACAGCGCTGGGCCTCGGCCTGATCGCCCGTTTGCCGGGCAAACGTCGCCAGCTTAAACCAGGCGGCGGCGTGCAGCGGGTCCAGGCGCGTCGTTTCGCCGTATTGCACCTTGGCCGGTTCATCGCGGCCCGCCGACTGGTACGCCAGCGCGAGTTGAAATCGGACGGCGGGCGTATGCGGATCGAGCCGCGCGGCCAGCTCGAAGCGCTCCGCGGCCTTTTCAAACTCCGACTTTCGCCCGAAGGCGATTCCGGCGAGATAGGGCGTCGCCGCGGCATCCGGATCAAGCGGCGCGGCCTGATCGAGTGCCGCAATGGCGTCATCCATTCGATCGGCCAGGAGATAGGCCCGCGCCAGATTTCGCAATGCGGGCGCGGAGTCCGGTTGCGTTCGAACGGCGGCCTGCAGTATCTCAATCGCCTTGGCGGATTCGCGGTTTTCGAGATGAGCCTTGCCGAGGTTCATCTGCCGCGTGAATGCCGCGTCGTCGGCGAGAAGCGGCGCGGCGACGAGGAGTACGCAAGAGATCGGCGACAGTCTTCGCATCGTCGTACAGACTTTGAACCGCATGAAATCGCTCCGTGAGCGCTGTGGTAAGAATCTTCAGAGCATCAGCGTAGCGTATGAACGGTAATCATGCACCGTGCCGATTCTCATCAGAGCAGTGCGTCGTCGCCCGCCTCCGGCAGGCGGTGCGGTCTTCGGCCCGGTCGAGTGGGCGTCCATCGCCGTAGGATTTTGTCATCTATCGGGAAGGCGTAGCGCTCGGGATGGCGAACCCAGTCCGGCAGCACCATCGGCGGAATGGGAAACGAGTCCAGTCTCGACTGCATGGGTCGCGACCATCGCCGGCCGGCATACGAGCGATGTGCCCAATGTTGAAACAGAAATGAGCGGCAGTCGATCTCCAGGCGTTTGACGTCTTCCAGTCTGCAGCATTCGGCGTATGTCGGCGTTTCATTCGTGCCATGAGCGCCGCAGGGGCAGGGATCGCCCGGCCGATGCCGCCCCAGCCTCGCATAGTGCGGTTTCAACTCGCGCGTGCGGTCAGAGCGGCCGGATAGCCGGCGCGACAAGGTTCGGACGATTACCGCCAGCAAGCCGCCGCCGGCCAGCATCGCACCGATGCCCCACAGTGACGGCGGAAAGCCGGTCAAACGCATCATCAAGACATGTGCCGGCATCATGGCGATGGCTCGAAACAACGGATCGACACGCCTTGGATCGGCGACCACGGGAATTATATGCTTGATGGCGGGCATCCCACGATGGGATTTTGTGTTAAGATGTCGGGCATGGCTTTGGGTCGTGCATGTCGATCGGCGATGTTCCGCTACCAGCAGCGCTGTGAGCCGGCGCTGCGAGGCCGCCGTTTGACCCGACCTTCTGATATAGATCGGATGAATCATGGTCACTCAACTAACGGTCGTAGACAACAAGCCCGGAAAGCACGCCGGTGACGGCGGCTTCATGATGGGCGGCTGCAATCCGGAAGGCCGGTGCGGCAACGGGCTGGAGAAGATTTATCCAACCTGTGCCGTGCGCTACGGCTACATGCGTTACATGGGTGAGTTCAGATACTCGCCCGGCATGAAGTTCAACTGCGGCGGAAAGGTCGTCATTCAGTCGAACCGCGGCATCGAGCTGGGCGAGCAGGTCAGCCTGACATGCTCGGGCTGCGATAAGTCGATCAACCGCAAGCAGATCATGGAGTATGTCCGCCAGAGCGGACCGGAGTTCATGCAACTCAAGGCCGGGCGCATCCTGCGCATGGCGACGCCGGCCGATCTCGACGAGCAAATGCACTTGAACATGTCGGCGGCTCATGAGCTGATGTTTGCCCGCAAGCTGGCGGCGACGCTCGAGCTGCCGATGAAGTTTGTCACGTGTGAACATCTGCTCGGCGGCGAGCGCATCATCCTGCATTTCATGTCAGAAGAGCGCGTCGATTTTCGCGAACTCGTGCGGCAGCTTGCCCAGGAGTATCACACGCGGATCGAAATGCATCAGGTCGGCGCGCGCGACGAGGCCCGCCTCGTCGCCGACTATGAGATTTGCGGTCGCGAATGCTGCTGCAAGAATTTTCTTAAGAAGCTGCGGCAGGTCAACATGAAGATGGCCAAGCTGCAGAAGGCCACGCTCGATCCCAGCAAGGTCTCCGGCCGCTGCGGGCGGCTGCGCTGCTGCCTGCGTTATGAGCACGAGGGCTACGAAGAGTTAAACCGCAAACTGCCCAAGGTCGGTTCGCGCATTCGCACGGAAAAGGGCACGGCCACCGTGCGCGATCGCCAGATACTGACGCAACTGGTTCACATCATTTACGACGGCTCTTTCGAGCGCGAGACGATTCCGATCGAGGACGTGCTGGAGCGCGGCCTGCCTCGGCTCGAGCCGTCCGAGGAAGCCGTGCCGGGGAACGACCGTTCACCCAGGACGCCCGGGGCACGACCGGATCGACGCGAACCTCGCCGCCGGGAGGATCGCCCAGCACGGGAAGAACACAGTGATGCCGCGCCGGCTCTTCGGCGCGAGGACGAACCCGCTCAGGAAGAAGATGGGATGGGCGTTCCGCGAGACACGGATCGTGTCGAATCGGCTGAGAAGGCCGACGAGATGACGTCGAGCAGCTCTGATTTCGCCGATGGCATTCTAGATGAGGACACGCTGACTGATGAAGCACTCGGCGGCGAATCGTCCGAGGAATCGCCGACGCGACCCGGCCAGCAGCGGGCGAGGGGCGAAGCGGAGAATCAGGCCGAGGGCGGAGATGATCGTCGTCGTCGTCGCGGTCGCCGT
>CAZRFP010000055.1:0-24838 GCA_964599535.1 uncultured Planctomycetaceae bacterium | reverse complement strand
GATGCCGGCGAACTTCGCGCCGCGATAGATGTTGCGCACGGCTTCGAGCGTCTTACGCAGGCCGAACGGCTTCGTGAGCTTTTGACCGGTGCAGAAGCGATCGCCCGGCTCAAGGATGTTGCGGCTGCGAATTTCCCACCCGTCGATGCCGACTTTCTCGGCGATCATGTCGAGCGCCCCCTCGACGGCGAAAGCGGACTGATTCGCGCCGAAGCCGCGCATCGCGCCGCACGGCGGATTGTTGGTATACACTGCGAGCGCCTCGATATCGACGGCCGGCACGCGATAAGGACCGGCCGCATGTCCCGCGGCGCGCTCCAGTACCTTCATGCCGACGCTGGCATATGCGCCCTTGTCGCCGACGATCCGAGCACGCAGGGCGGTGATGCGTCCGCCCTCATCCGCGCCGACGCGCAGATGAATGCGCACCGGATGGCGCTTCGGATGAAGGCGAATGCTCTCCTTGCGCGTCAGCGTCGTTTTGACCGGCACGCGCGACAGGGCCGCGAGCAGGGCGGTCTGCGCCTGGATCGACATATCTTCCTTGCCGCCGAACGCACCGCCGTTCGATACGAGTTCGGCGCGCATGCGCTCCGGCGCCCAGCCGAGCACCGAGCAGCACTGACGGCGATCGTCGAAAATGCCCTGGCCTTGCGAGAGAAGATGGAGGCCCAGATCGTCGTCCGGCGTTGATCCGTCGGCCGCTCGGCGGGTGCCGTCTGCGTAACACTGCCATGAATCGGCATGGCCGCCGGAAAGCTGCATGGGTATGGCGATGCAGGACTCCGGTTCGAGGAACATGTGCTCGATGGCCTGCGTCTGCCAGGTGCCTTCGACAACGTGCGCGGCCTGTGCGAATCCCGCGTCCACATCGCCGCGCAAAAGCGAGCTGCGCGAGAGCAGATTGCCCTTGGGATGGATGTTCGGCGCGTCGGGCCTCAATGCATCGTCAGGCGTGGTGATGGGTTCGAGCACATCGTAATCGACCGCGATCATCTCTGCCGCGCGCCGCGCGGTCCTTTCATCGACCGCCAGCACGGCCGCCAGAATGTCACCGACGCAGCGCGTCTCTTCGCCCTCGGCGATGAAAATCGGCCAGTCAGGGATGATCAAGCCGACAAAGCGATGGCCGGGCACATCTCTGGCGGTGGCGATGCGGATGACCCCTTCCATCGCTTCGGCGGCCGAGGTGTCGATGCGCCGGATGCGCGCGCGTGGATGGTCACTGAAGCGCATCGCGGCGAACGCCATGCCGGGGATGACGATGTCGTCGATATAGCGCCGATCGCCCAGCACGGCATCCGCGCCGGTGAAGCGCTCGAGGCGATCTCCGATCGCGCCCGGAACCAGCCGATGGTGAGCTTCTGCAATCTGGCGATCGGGCGATGGGGCGATGGGTCGATTGATCGACGGGGAAGATTGGAGCCCGACATCGCGTTGCTGTTTCGCAGGCGCGTCTCCTCGGCGCCTGGCCGCGAGCGATTCAATCGCGTCGATGATCTTGGTGTAACCCGTGCATCGGCAGAGATGAGCGCGCAGATCGGCCGCGATCTCGTCGCGCGTCGGCGTCGCGTTTCGCTCGCATAATGCGTGGGCTCGCACGGCGATGCCCGGAATGCAAAAGCCGCATTGCACGCCGCCGCACTCGACGAAACTCTCGGCCAGCTCGCGCCGCTGCTCGTCGCTGAAGCCCTCCAGCGTCACGATCGACTTGCCAGCGACAGCCGTCGCTTTCATCGTGCAGGTGAGCCGCGGCTTGCCGTCGATCAGCACCGTGCAACAGCCGCACTGCCCCAGCGGCTGGCAGCCGTCTTTCGGGGAGATGAGGCCCAACCGATCGCGCAGCACGTCCAGCAGCGACAGCCCGTCTGCATCGTCGATGGCGACGGATTGACTGTTGACGCGAAGCGTAAGGGTTTGTCGGGCAGGCTCTACGGCCATGATCTTGCTTTCTGATTGAGCGATAGCTTTCGCAAACAGTGCATAACACTCTGGGGAAGCTGTCGAAACGGTCCAATCAATCGAGACGCTCGCGCTTTGTGCGATGCCTCACACTCAAACAAGATCATTATAACAATTTGACGACAAGTGTGCCCGCCGCAGGCGGACCTATGGATGCACGCTTATTCGTTTGTGGGACGTGAGGCATTATCAGGCGAATTGGCGATCTTGATGATCTTCGCCGTAAAGCGATCGTGCGTCTGCTCCGTGATCTCGAACTCAAGTCCGTCGATCTTGAGCTGCTCCACGCGAGCCGCGAGGCGTTCCAAGTCGTATTCCCAGTCCACCTCGATCTGGCAGACGTTGTTGACCAGTTCGCGCATGCGCACCGTCTGCACGCCGCGCTCCTGCATCATCGCCGCTTCAAACGCCTTGAATTCGCGCCGCGAGCAATTCTCCAGCGTAAGCTGGATCGTCCGCCGGACGTTCTGCCGCTTGCGCCAGGCTTCGCCGATCTCGCTGAGGATGCGCCCCGCGTGCTTTTCCGCGCAGGCACGAATGGCGTCATCGCCTCCCTGATTCTCATGCACGCTCGGCTTCGATTCCGAATAGGCGCCGGACATGAGCAATTGGGCGCTGTCGGTGTGATAGGCGCGGATCGTCAGTGTCGCCGACCACTTGTACAGCGTCTGCCCGCCGATCTTGCTTGTGCCGACAAACTTCGCCTCGGCCTGTCCGCGAATGACCACGTCGGCCTTGAACGAAGCCGCCATCGCGGCGAGCTTGTTGATGTCGTCGTTGAGCGCCGCCAGCGTCATGTCGCGCTCCTTCGATTCGATCGACGCGGTGCGATCCATGAGTTGCACGCCCTTGTCGAGGAAGAACTTCTCGAGCACGCTCTGCGCCACGCCGTCGGTTTTCGGCGGCGTGAGATCGTCGATATTGTTGTCTTCGACGACGACGACGACGCATCGCGGATTGCCTTCGACCTCGAGGGTGTGCAGCATCGCGGCCCATTCTCGCTCGAAGCTGATGGTCGATACATGTGCGCGGACCTTGCAATGGCTGATGCCGTCCTCGACGCGCCGCTCGATGACTTCATACTCCGTGACAAAGCCCGCGGCGAGTGTCATGATCTTGTCATAAGCCGTTTCATAGTTTTTCACCTTGGTTTGCGTCGTCAGAAACGTCCCACACGCCTGCTCGACCGCCTTTCGCAGGGCGTCCTGCTTGGCTTGTTCCGCCGCGTTGAGGTCGGCGCCGGCGGCCTGACCGGTGATGACGATGATCTTGTCCTCGGCCACCGCCGGCGCGGCGGCTACGGAAGCGATCAACGCCGCGACAAGCCCAACAACAAACCTCAATTGAAAGCTGGAATGGCGATGTGTGTTCACGATTTTGCTCCGTGAAGGTTGGCAGTGTCTGAATGGCCGTGATGAGCCGGTTTCGGGCCTGCAAGACGGATTACGCATTCCGAACGCCCGATGTTTCGATCATGTTAGTCGACGAGACTCCTACATCAATTACGAAAGCTGGCGAATGAAGGCTTGTTTAAGGTTCGTTGGACGGCAGTCGGTCGTCGATCTGCGATGGCTTTTGTGTGCGAGCCGATCTTACCGATGCTCGGCTACGCATAGCGATGGATTACGGAGGCCGCAGTGAACTTGCCATGCTTCATGTGGCGATAATGAATATAAAGTTAGTATTAACAGTGGTTTGTGAACTCTTGCTTGGGGCGGAATGCGGGCAGCCATCGTTCCGTTAGCCTTTGATTCCCTTGAACGATCAGGCTTGATCGATTCCGGATGCTGCCGGTATAGTGTGCGGCCCTGATGTAGAGGCGTGGAAACGCACCGATCCAAGACGCGCGGTCCTCGGTCGGAAGCACCCGTCAACGCCGGACACCGTCTTGGAAACGGTCGGCCATCAGGCCGGGCAACGCCCGGGATTCACGACATGAGCTTTGTGGTTTTTTGCGCGAGGCATTGTCTCGCGCAACGAGTGGGCGGTTTACCGTCCTACGCGATAGTCTAAGGCACATATTCGTGAAATTAGTCACGAAGATAGTCCGTCGGCCGTGCGGTCGTCGGTGAAGTCATCGAACATGAAATGAGCACCGTGGGAACACCGCGAGAGACCGGTGAAAGCAGGAGACCTATTTGTGAATCGACGTGACAGATCAACGATGTACACCAAGCTGATGAAAATCGTCGCGCTGACGTTCGGCATCATCGCGACGTCCGCCGTCGCCGCCGTTGCCGCAGACGACCAGATGGCCGAACACAGCCTCGGAAACATTCCGGTGCTCTGGTGGATGGGGCTGATCGGATCGGGCATCGGCCTGTTCTTCGCCTACAAGTTCTACCAGGAAATCATGAGCAAGAACGAAGGCGATGACGCGATGAAGCAGATCGCGAGCTACGTTCGCGATGGCGCATACGCATACCTGTGGCGGCAGTACAAAGTCGTCGCGGTCGTGTTCGTCGTGTTGTCGATTATCCTGGCATACATGGCTTACGGCCTCGGCGTGCAGCACGGCATCGTGCCGTTCGCCTTCCTGACCGGCGGCTTCTTCTCCGGCTTGTGCGGCTTCATCGGCATGAAGACCGCGACGAATGCCGCCCATCGCACGACGGCCGGCGCGCGAGAGAGCCTGAACCAGGGTCTCGTTGTCGCGTTCCGCGCCGGTTCGGTCATGGGTCTTGTCGTCGTCGGTTTCGCAATGCTCGACATCACCATCTGGTTTCTCGCGCTGTACTTCTTCGGCGCGGGCATGACGCTCACCAGCATCACCGTCGTCATGCTGACATTCGGCATGGGCGCTTCAACGCAGGCCCTCTTCGCCCGCGTTGGCGGCGGCATCTACACCAAGGCGGCCGACGTCGGCGCCGACCTCGTCGGAAAGGTCGAAGCCGGCATCCCTGAAGACGATTCGCGAAACCCCGCGACCATCGCCGACAACGTCGGTGACAACGTCGGCGACGTGGCCGGCATGGGTGCCGACTTGTACGAGTCCTACGCCGGTTCGATCCTCGCGACCGCGGCGCTGGGCGTGGCGGCGGCCGTTTCGATGTTCGGAGATGACACGTCGGTCGGCGGATTCAGCGCTGCGATGCGGCTGCTGTCGCTGCCGATGGTGCTCGCGGGCGTCGGCATCCTGCTTTCCATCGCCGGCATCTACCTCGTCAAGACGCACGAAGGCGCGAACCTCGGCCAGTTGATGGCCGCCCTGAATCGCGGCATCTGGGGCAGCAGCGCGTTCATTGTCGTCGCCGCGCTCATCCTCTGCTATCTGCTCATCGGACAGGGCTTTCCCGAGTTGCCGGACGGCGGAAAGGCACCGAGCTGGCTTGGCATCTGGGGTGCGATCGTCGCGGGCCTCATCGCCGGCGTCATCATCGGCAAAGCCACCGAAATCTACACCAGCTACGACTTCAACCCCACGCGCGAACTCAGCGCCCAGGCCATCACCGGACCGGCCACCATCATCATCGGCGGTATCGCCGAAGGCATGAAGAGCACCTGGGCCAGTCTGTTCACCGTCATCGTCGCGATCCTCGTGGCATTCGTGTCCGCTGGCGGCGCGACGGAATACATGCTCGGCCTTTACGGCGTGGGCATCTCGGCGGTCGGCATGCTCGCGACGCTGGGCATCACGCTCGCGACCGACGCCTATGGCCCCATCGCAGACAATGCCGGCGGCAATGCCGAAATGACCCATCAAAAGCCGGAAGTGCGGCAGCGCACCGACGCCCTCGACTCGCTGGGCAACACAACCGCCGCGACGGGCAAGGGCTTCGCGATCGGTTCCGCCGCACTCACGGCGCTGGCGCTGCTTGCGGCGTACATCGATGAAGTCCGCATGGGCATGCTGCACGAGGCTGAAACAACCGTGAAGCAAACCGTTGACAAGGCCGATCTCGAGAAGGAAGTCGGTCCGATCTACATCGGCTATGGCAAGTTTGCCATGAAGGACGCCGGCGATCCGAAGAATCTGCAAAAGTATACGGGGCTGCTCAGCCTCAGCGCGCGCGAGCTGCGATTGCTCGAAAGCGACGAAAAGATCAAGGCCGGACAGCGCTTCGCCGTGTCCGATTTCAAACGAGGGCCGCGCGACGAGGACTATGTCGGTACCCTGAAAATCGGCAATGAGTCGATTCGCGTCGTTCCCGTGAGGAAGGCGTCGATGGACCAGTTTATGCAATTCTACAACGTCACGCTGATGAACCCGCGCGTGCTGTGCGGTCTCTTTGCCGGCGCGTTGCTCACGTTCCTGTTCTGCGCGCTCACCATGAAGGCCGTCGGACGCGCCGCCAACCGCATGATGCTCGAATGTCGGCGACAGTTCGCTCAGATGCGCGCCTATCTCAAGGCACAGGGCCACGACGACGCTTATATTCGAAATCCCGACAACTGGCCGCGGACGCCCGTGCCCTATGAAGGCAGCACCATTCCCGACTACGCCAACTGCGTCGCCATCTCTACGGCCGGCGCGCAGAAAGAGATGATCTTCCCCTCGCTGCTGGCCATCATCGCCCCGATTGCGGTCGGTCTCGTCTTCGGCGTGGCCGGCGTCATGGGGCTTCTCGCCGGCGGTCTTGTCACCGGCTTTGCGGTCGCCGTGTTCATGGCCAACGCCGGCGGCGCGTGGGACAACGCCAAGAAGTACATCGAGACCTTCGGCAAGATTACGGCCAAGGCCTTCAAGTCCGATGCTGCCGTTCGCGAAAAAGTGCCCGTCAGCGTGCGGGACGCCGTTGCCGCCCGCGCCGAAATGGCGGAGTCCGACGATGAAATCGTTTATGGTAAAGGCTCGCTCGATCACAAGGCCGGCGTCGTCGGCGACACCGTCGGCGATCCATTCAAAGATACGTCCGGTCCATCGCTGAACATTCTCATCAAGCTCATGAGCATGGTCAGCGTGGTCTTCGCCGGTCTCGTCGTGGCCTATGGTCCGCGCATCGGGTCGATGCTCGGTCTCGGAAACTAACGTGATTCGGCGCGGTCTGACTTTTCAGCCATGACCGGTTACAATACGCCCGGCCTGCGGCGCATCGATGCCGCAGGCCGGCGTTTTTTGACAGCGCCGGCGCGTAGCTTGGGAGCTGGGAAAAGAGCGCAAGCAGACAGGTTCATATTGCATGGCGGGTAAGGAAGAATTGCTCAGAAGCGTCACGCGAAGCAGTGTGGCGCCGGCGGTGGAGCCGAAGCGCATCAAGCCCGCGCGCGGCGCGGAGGCCGCGCGCGAATTCGCCGTGGATTGCGCCCGCCTGATGCACGCCGACAAGTGCGAGGAGATCGTCGTACTCGATCTGCGCGGCGTCAGCCCGATCTGCGATTTCTTCGTGATCGCCAACGGCACGAGCGATCGGCAGATGCGCGCCGTGGCCGATCACATACGCGAACTCGGCAAAGAGCGCGGCGAAAAGCCGTTCGGCGTCAGCGGTTACGATGAGGGCACATGGATCGTCGTCGACTTCGTCGATGTCATTATCCACCTGTTCGATGGCGAACATCGGGCGTACTACGATCTCGATTCACTCTGGGGCGACGGCGGCGCGGTCGATTGGGAATGAACTGCAGGGCCATCGCATGTTCCCGGTCAGAGTCGCCCAATCAGAGTTGCGCAATCAGAGCCGCGACCGTCAGGGAGCGGTGGCCGTTGAAGGGCGAATCGGCTTTGGAATGAGGAGTGCTTTCGCGCTGCGATGATTGCGCGTCGCTATTCCGAAAGAACATGTAATTGCCGTAATAATGATATGGCTCCGACGCACGCCGCCTGCCGCTGAAGATGTATCACATTGCTTCAAACTGATCGAGATCAAGGATGAAGTCGCTACTCAGTCTGATACGTGGACACGTTTCCGCCGCCATGCTCGCTGCCTTTGGAGAAGCCGTGCGCGGCGAAGATCCGCTCGTCAAGGCTTCGAGCGAAGGTAAGTTTGGCGATTACCAGTGCAACGCGGCGATGGGCCTCGCTAAAAAACTCGGCAAGAAACCGCGCGATGTTGCCGTCGAGATTGTCGCGGCGCTTCGTCCGCTCGTCGCGGATTTCATCGATCTGCCCGAAGGCTGCATTGCCGGTCCGGGGTTCATCAATCTGAAACTGCGCGACGAATTCCTCGCAGTTCAGCTCGGCGCGATTCCGCCGCTCGACGACGCGAGCGCCTCGAATGATGGTCTACGTTCCGCGACGATCGACGATCGCCTCGGCACCGAGCCGATTGCGCCCGCCGATCGCCAGACCGTCGTTGTTGACTATTCCTCGCCGAACGTGGCGAAAGAGATGCATGTCGGCCATCTCCGTTCAACGATTATCGGCGATGTCATCGTGCGCGTTCTCGCGTTTCAAGGCCATGACGTACTCCGCCAGAACCACCTCGGCGACTGGGGCACGCAGTTCGGCAAGATCATCCTCGCACTGTGGCATCTCTGCATGGCGAAGCACTCCGGCGAGACCGCCGCCGACTTTGACCGCATGGCCGCCGAACTGATCGAGGCCGCGAAGAATGATCCGACGCGAGAGCTGGAGTTGCTCCGCGAGAGGGCGGCCGCTCACCAGCGGCATCTCGACCGCGATCCGGACGGCCGCGCGTTTCACGACTTCATTCAGGCGCTCTCGCCCAGCTTCGAGCTGCTGATGCCGGCGTATCGTTATGTGAACGCGATAGAATCCGCCGCCGAGGGCGTCGATGTCGTTATTCGCGGCGAATCCGGTTCGACGACGCCGCTGGCAGAGCTGTCGCGCCACGTCGCCGCGATGCTTCAGGGTAAGGCCGGCGGCGACAACACACAGGAACTCGAAGCCTGGCGCCGCGCCAAGGAAGCGACGCTGCAGGAATGCAACGCGATCTATCGTCGTCTCGGCGTGCTGCTCAACGACGACGACGTGCGCGGCGAAAGTTTCTACGAGCCGATGCTTCCGCATGTTATCCAAGAAGTGCAGGCCGCACTTCAAACCGCTGTCGAGGGTCCAGCCGGCCTTCGCGCTGTCTGCCGGCGCGACAAGGGCGCGCTCTGCGTCTATCTCGAAAAGTCCGACGGAGCGCCGGCCTTCAAAGGCCCCGAAGGCGACGCGCTGCCCATGATCATCCAGAAGTCCGACGGCGCATCACTCTATGCAACGACCGATCTGGCCGCCGCGCTCTTTCGCTGCGCTCATCCAATGCGCCATCCCGTCGCGCTGAAGACGCCGGCGCTGGCGGAGATGCTGACACAGCTCGGCGGCGGTCTCGGCGCTGATCGCGTGATTTACAACGTCGGCGTGCCGCAGAAGCTGCATTTCGAAATGCTCTTTGCCACGGTTCACGCGCTGGGCTGGACCGCCAAGCCCGGCGGCGATCGCACCAGTCTTGAGCACGTCAGCTTCGGCTCCGTGCTCGGCGCGGATCGCAAGATGCTGCGCACGCGCGCCGGCGAAAGCGTGAAGCTGAAAGACCTGCTCGAGGAAGCCGTGCAGCGCGCCGAAACGCTCATTCGCGAGACCGAGTCCGATCCCGATCGGCGGCGCGGCTTTTCGGAAGAGGACATCAAGACCGTGGCGGAGGTCGTCGGCATCGGCGCGGTCAAATACGCCGATCTCTGCCAGAATCGAAACACCGACTATGTGTTCCTCTGGGACAAGATGATGGCACTCCAGGGCAACACCGCGCCGTATCTGCTTTACGCCTACGCCCGCATCCGCTCCATACATCGCAAGGGTATCGAGTCCGGAACGAGCGGCGGCAGGACCGAGAGCGCCGCGCCGATCGTGCTGGGCCACGTCGCGGAGCGCGATCTGGGGCTGGCGATCCTCCGCTTTCCGGAAGTGATCGACGCCGTCGCCGATGCCCTCATGCCGAACTATCTCTGTGAGTACCTGTACGAACTGGCCGGTAAGTTCATGGTTTTCTACGAATCCTGCCCGGTCCTCAAAGCGCCGGATGCCACGACTGCGGCATCAAGGCTGCGCCTGTGCGATTTAACGGCCCGCGCTCTGCACGTCGGCCTCTCGCTGATGGGCATTCCGACGCTGGAGAAAATGTAAGACGAAAAGGGCCGCACGACCGCGTTCACGTTTAGCCGCCGGCGCCACGACCTGCCGCGTATACCGCGAATTCTATTTCCCCGCCATCGCCGGCTCGCGCGTCAGAATCGGATCCGCCACTCCCGCATCCACAAATCCGCGCGCCCGCGTCGCGCAGCCGATGCATGCGCCGCACGGCGTGTCGCCCGATGACAGGCACGACCAGGTCAAATCAAATGGAACGCCCAGTCGCCCGCCCAGCTTGATGATGTCCGCGCGGTTCAAATCGATGATCGGCGTTTCAATTGTGATCGGCTTCTGGCCGCTGGCCGACAGCAGGGCGTGCTTGATCAATTCAATATGCTCGCGCGTATAGTCGGGAAAGATGCTTCCGGTTCGTGGACTGGGCGGGCCGAGGTCTTCACTCACTCCCAGCATGATCTTGTTCGCGCCGATCACGTTGGCCCATGTGTATGCGGCGCAGATCAGCGTGCCGATCAGACCCGGAATGTGCGAATTCGATCGGCCGTCGTGCATGGCGCGAGCGTCTTCCATGTTGTACTTGCGGCTGACACGGGCATTGCCGCCCATCGCGATGAAATGAGGCATGTCGACGACGAGATGGTGCTGCGGCGAGAAGTTCTCGATCTGCCGCAGAAAAAGCGCGTGCTCCTTGTCGCCCGCGCGATGGCCGAACCGCACATGCAGCATGGCGGGCGCGTGCTCCTGCTGCGCCATCGCGGTTACGACGGTGCTGTTCAATCCGCCCGAACTGAGAATGACGGCTTTCTGCTTGGCCATATCGCAAACCTCCGGATGCTCTTATCGGCGCATCGGAGGATGGACTCGCCAACTGCCGTCGGCGCGGGTCTGATAAAAGTCGAACGTCAAATGTGCGCGTGGTGTTGTCTTGCGGCGGCCCGTCGCGCGAAACTGAATCAACCCTCGTGGAAGCCGGCGACCAGCGCGAATCGTCCGGCTCCCTCACCGTGGCAGCGGAACGAGTAGAACCGATCGTCGCTCATCGTGCAGATCGACGCGACGCTGATGTTTTCGGCGCGCACGCCCGATCGTACGAGCTGATCCACATTTGCAGCGCGCAAGTCAAACCGCCAGCTTCCGCGGACCCTTGGAAAATATCGATCGACATCATTCAGCCGCGCCGCCGCGATGCGCCGAACGTCCTCACCGACTTCATATTCCAGCGGCCCGGCGCAGGGGCAGATGCCGCCGATGAGTTTTTTGGGATCGATCACGTACGCGCGGCGAAGCTGTCGCACCAGCTCGACGGAAATCTCCGCAACCGTCCCGCGCCAGCTTGCATGGCACATTCCGAAGACGCGGCGCGAAGGCTCCACCAGAATCACCAGCGGGCAATCCGCGGAAAACTGCATCAGCGCCACGCCCGAGATGTCGCACACCATGCCGTCCACGAACTTCAGCGCCGTATCGCGGCCTTCACGACCCGCGCCGATATCGCAGGACTCGATGGGCAGCACATGCGGGCTGTGGATCTGATCGGCCGCCGTCAGTTTCTCAAACGACAGCCCGACAAACTCGCATACTTTTCGTCGGCGCTCGATAGTCTTTTCGGTCTCCGGGCCGCAATGCGTCGCCATGTTCCAGGGTCGCGACGTGATCGCATGGCCGAAGCCGGGGATCGATTGCATGGACGGGAATTGGAAGATCGTCGTGTCTTCCAGCGCCGTCGCGGCCAGTTCGATCGTGGGATGTTCCATCGGATTCATCGACAACGCCCGCCTATTCTCAACGCCCGTAATCAATCACCACTTTGATCTGATCCGCATCCGCCGCCAGTTCCAGCGCCCGCGTCGCCTCCGCGAGCGGCAGCTTGCGCGTGATCATCTCTGAAACGTCAATCTGCTTCCGCGCCAGAGCGCTGAGCGCCTCGCCGAACGGTCCGCAGCGGCTGCCCAGTAGCGTGATCTCGTTCACGACCAGCGGCGTCAGGTCGATCGAATGGTCCACTTGGCACGTGGTCTTCATCACGATGGTACCGCGAGGCCGAATCAGCCGCAGCGCCTCGCGCAGGCCGTCCGGCTCGCCGGTGCAATCGACGACCACGTCAAACGCCTGTCCGTCGCGCACCGCATCTATCATCACGGCATTGATGCCGCGCCGATCGAGCAGGCCGATGGTCTTCGGGTTTCGTCCGATCGCCATGAGCCGACAGCCGGTCGTTCCAAGCACCTGCGCGACAAGCAGACCCAATCGCCCCGTTCCGATCACCGCGGCACTCGTTCGCTTCTCGATCTTCGCCTGCCGCAACACCTGAAACGCCGCCGCCAGCGGTTCAGTGAATACGGCTTCATCATCGCTCACCGAATCCGGCACGATGAGGCAGTTTCTCTCAGGCAGCACGACATATTCCGCGTGGCAGCCTGGCCGACCGGCGATGCCCATCACGGTGCGCCGACGGCAATGCGTCGAAAGCCCGCTCTGGCACATGTCGCATCGGCCGCAGACGCAGTTGATCTCGCCCACGACGCGCTTGCCGAGCAGCCTCGCCGAACCGCCGACGACTTCGCCAACGAACTCATGGCCGAGGACGCCCTCGAAGCCGCCGTACCCCCGGATGATTTCGAGATCCGTCGAGCAGATGCCGGACAGTCGAACGCGAATGAGCGCTTCGCCTTCGCCCGGCGCGGGGTCGGCCACCGTCTCCATCGCGGCCGCGCCGGCTTTTACCAAGATCGCACGCATGGTCGGTTCCTTTCGAAGCGCCCGTGTTCGTCGTCATGTCAGCGCCGACGATCGCATGCATCATATCCACGATCTCCACCGATCGGCAGGCGTAGCCCCATCGGCTCAACAAGCCATCTGCAGCGCCGCCAAAGAAAAAAGGAGGCCGCTCCGCTTGGACGCGACCTCCCGCATGGAGGAAGATTGCAAATTGCAGGGCCGCCAGTCTTGATTCATCCGATAGCAGGGCCGGGATCGATTTCGGTCCTGTCCAGCCTCGTGGGTCCGCCGTGACCCGCGCGACTGCTCAACATCAGATGCACGCCAACTTGCAGATCCGTCTGCCTGGACGGCCTTGTGTCACATTTATCGGTCAAATGTTGGAAACGGTTGAGCCGAATCGGCAATTTTTGCCGGAGGAATATTTCGGCTCTCTGAATGCCGCCCCCCGGACCGCCAAGACCATCGCATCCAACCTTGGTGCAGCGAAACCGTCGCGTGCGGCCCGCGTGCCGGATGACGAACCGAACCCCGCTGTCCGAGCCAAAAGCGCCAGCGACCGGCAACCGTGTCGAACAAGCTGCGAGGTCTTACATCAATACCTCTATGCCGCGCAGAGCGGATACCGCGAATCATCGTCCCGTGGCCCCGCGAAGCTGATTGAGTGATGTGATGGGCTGCATGTTGATCGAAACCGGGCGAAGGCCCGTGATGCGCCACGCGCCGTCCTCCAGCCGCCAATCAATCATCCACACGCCGAAGTGCGTCTGACCGGTATCGCCGCGAATGCTGACCGTGGCACTGACGGCCAGATGCAGCGTCGCGCCCGTTCCGTCGATCGTAATGTCCCGACGGCTATAGCGCGGATCGCGCACGTCGATCATCTCGAACCAGCCGCGCAAGTGCTGAAGAATGTCCTCGCGATCCATGCCCTCGCTGTCGAAGTTCTGACTGATGATGGCCCCGGCCGCGGCGGCGTCTTCCGCGACGAAGGCACCAACGAACGCGCCGAGTTGCGCTCGCACACGCTCACGCTGCGTGACGACGAGGCTCTGTACGATGAAAAGTGTCGCGATCAGGCCCAGCGCCATCGGAATGGACCGGCGGCGGATCACGTCAGATTCCAGATAGCGCCGTCCCAGTAGCACGCCTGCGAAGAGTACAAACGAAAACAGCCCGAGCAGCAGCAGGCTCTCGAAGAACAGGCTGGTTAGAAAGTCCATGGCGGCACGCGATCAAGCTCTTTCAGCAGACCGCTTCGCGCAGCGAAGCGCTCAGGATGCCGAGCAATCCCACGTTGCGCCGGCAGCGATCAACGCCTCCGGCCGCGCGCGCCGCACGACCGGAGGATATGACGATTCATCGCCATACCACGCATCCATCGCGCGGCGAAAGTCGGCCGGCGACTTCACCTGAAGAAACGCCGACTTCACCTCCGCGTTCAACGGATGCAACTCGCTGTATCTCACGCCGAACTTGCGAAACAGCACGACGGCGCGGGCCTCGCCGTGAATCCCGGCTGACAATTCGACATGCCGCTCAATTGCGCGGCGCTGCTCGACAATCGTCGGCGGCGCCGGCAGCCCGCGACCCTCCAGCAGCGAGCGAACTTCGCGAAAAATAAACGGATTGCCAATCGCGCCGCGCGCGATGGACACGCCGTCGATGCCCGTTTCATCGAGCATGCGCATGCAATCCTCGGCCGTGAAGAGATCGCCGCTGCCGAGTATGACGCGATCGCCCACATGCCGTTTTATGCGAGACAGAAACGCCCATTTACTTGGACCGACATAACGCTGTACGACCGTGCGGCCATGCACCGTGACCGCCGCGCAGCCGACCGCAAACGCCGCATCCAGTATCTCGAAGAATCGCCGCTCGCTCTCCGGCGTGTCGTCCATTCCGCGTCGCATCTTCAGCGTGACCGGCACGCGACCGGCCACTGCTTCGCACACGGCGTGGATGATCGACCTTGCCGTCGGCGGATCGGACAGGAGAAACCCGCCGCGGCAGCGCCCCAGCACCTTTTTTACCGGGCAGCCGAAGTTGATGTCCACCGCGTCATAACCGGCGCGCACCATCTCATCAGCCGCGATGCCGAACTGTTCCGGCTCGCTGCCCATGAGCTGTCCGCCGACGGGATGTTCATTCGGATCAACGGCCAGCATGCGCTGCATGCGCTTACCGCCCTGACTGACGAGGCGATCGAGCACGACTTCATTGAGCGTGTAAGGGCAGCCGTATTCCCGCGCGAGCCGGCGCATCGCCAGATCGCTGTAGCCCGAGAGCGCGGCCTGTGCCATCGGTGTGTCAAGCGAGAATGAACCGATGGCGAGGCGACGGGCGGCGGTGGGCGCGCAGTGTATTGCCGCGGACGAATCAGACATGAATGCTGTCGCTCTTGGGCTTATTCTTGTCGCCGCCTTTATCTTTTTTCTTGTCTTTTTCGGCGTTTTTCTGGTCGCCGTTCTTATTGCCGCCGCGCTTCTTGCCGTCGGAATTCGCATCCGCGGCAGGCTTCTTGTCCTTGATGCCGAGACAGTCCATTGTGAACTTCACGATCTTCTTGCGCACGGTGTTGCCGTATGGGGCATCGAACAGGTTGGTCCCGTGATATTCGCGGCCACCGTCGAATTTCTCGCCGCGTGCTTTGTCGCCGGAGGCTTCGATCAGTTTCTGCACGGCCTCGTATTCACCCTCGGGCGCCATGAGCAGGATGGGCGTGTAGGACGCGCAGTATCGGATGTGCGTAATCGAATCGACCTCGAAGTAATCCACGCCGGGCGATAGGCAGACAATGCCCTTGATGTCATTCGTGCGCGTGGCGGTGTCGAGCGAGACGCTGCATCCGATGCTCGCACCGATCAGCATGATGCGTTCTGTGTCGATGAACTCCTGCGTGCCGAGAAACGAAATCGCGCCGAGCGTGTCCAACGCCGCATGGCGGAAGTGATCCGGCGAACGCTCCTGGTATCCCTGCTTCAGGTTCATCGACTCCGGCGCGACGCTGCCGCCGTTGCCGCGGATGTCATATGCCAGAACAGCGATGCCCTTCTCGCGCAAATCGGGAATCAGCGGCGCCCAGCTCTTGCGGTCCTTCGGGTACATATGAATGAGGATGGCGACCGGCGTTTTCTCGCGCGGCTTCGCCTTGATCGGGAAAAAGTCCGCCACGATCTTCACGCCGTCCGTCGTATCAAACGTCACCTCCCGATCGGAGTAATCAGGCGGCGGGAGTTTTGTCATGCCGATGTTGATTTCAGGTTGGGCCGACGCGACTGGCTCGCCCATACTGGCCGCGCCGAACGCCAGACATGCAAACAGGGCGCAACGATTCATCGATGAGCGGATTTGACAGTGGTTCATGGCGTGTCTCCTCTCGTGGCGTCGCGCCGCCGATGTGCCGTGGCGCGCAACGTGCGTCATAGGATGAACTTGCTCAAATCGACGTCCTTGGCGATTTCGGCCAGGCGATCGTTCACATATCGGCCGTCGATGTTGATCGTTTGCCCGCTCATGTCGGGCGCGTCGAACGAGAGCTTTTCGACGACTTTTTCCATGATCGTCTGCAATCGGCGAGCGCCGATATTCTCAGTGCGCTGGTTGACGCCGGCGGCGATGCTCGCCATCGCGTCGATTGCGTCGGGCGTAAAGGAAATCGTGACTCCCTCGGTCGCCAGCAGAGCGACCTGCTGTTTCGTCAGCGCGTTGCGCGGCTCAGACAGGATGCGGACGAAGTCTTCCTTTGTGAGGTCTTGCAATTCCACTCGAATCGGCAGGCGGCCCTGCAATTCCGGCATCAGATCGCTCGGCTTGGCCGAATGAAATGCCCCGGCCGCGACAAAAAGGATGTGGTCGGTCCGCACTGATCCGTAGCGCGTCGTGACCGTCGCACCTTCGATGATCGGCAGCAGATCGCGCTGAACGCCCTGACGGCTGACATCCGGACCGTGGCCCGAACCCTGCGTACAGAGCTTGTCCATCTCATCGATGAAAATGATGCCGGCGTTCTCGGCCCGCTGCACGGCCATTTCGACGGTCTTTTCGCGGTCGATGAGCTTTTCGCACTCCTCTTCGAACATGAGCTTTCGCGCTTCGCGAATCGAGACTTTGCGGTCCTTCTGACGCGACGGCATCAGCCGCTCCATCAGGTCTTGAATCTCCGGACCGAGCTGGTCGGGGCTCATCGTTGTCGCAAGCATGCCCATCGGCATCTGCTTCTGCTCGGTCTGAATCTCGATCATTCGGTCTTCAAGCTCACCCGATCGAAGCTGAGCGCGCAGCTTGTCGCGCGTTCGCTGCCGGCGGTTTTCGGCTTCCGAGTCTTGTGTGCCGCCTTCAAATTCCGATGCCGGCCGCGGCAGCAGTTCGTCGAGTATGCGCTCTTCCGTTTGCTCTTCCGCCTTTTCGCGAACAACTTCGGTTTGCTCTTTCTTGACCATCGAGACCGACAGTTCGACCAGATCGCGAATCATCGAATCCACGTCGCGGCCCATATAGCCCACTTCGGTGAACTTCGTCGCCTCGACCTTGAGAAACGGCGCGTTGACCAGCATCGCCAGACGACGGGCGATCTCCGTCTTGCCCACGCCGGTCGGTCCCATCATCAGAATGTTCTTCGGGCCGACCTCCTCGCGCATCGCATCGGGAAGCTGCATGCGACGCCAGCGATTGCGGATCGCCACGGCCACGGCGCGCTTGGCGTCGGACTGGCCGATGATGTATTTGTCGAGTTCCTCGACGACTCGTTTAGGCGTCAATTCCTTCATGTCGCGGGCAATCTCCCCCCGGTCGCACGTCAGGGCTTGCACTGTTTCTTTTCGATCTCGGCGATCTTTTCAATCCGGCGCTCGTGCCGGCCGCCCTCGAACTCCGTCTTCAGCCACGACTCAACGATGCGACGCATCAGCGCATCGCCGACCAGATCGGCCGGCAGACACAGCATGTTGGCGTTGTTGTGTCGGCGGGCCATTTCGGCGGTCAGCTCGTCGTGGCACAGTGCCGCGCGGATGCCGTGCAGCTTGTTCGCCGTGATCGACATGCCGATGCCCGTGCCGCAGAAGAGGATGCCCGCGTCGCATTCGCCGCGCTGCACGGCGCCGGCCGCCGCAAAGGCGGGATCGGGATAGTCGGCCGACTTCGTCGAATCCGTGCCGAAGTCGCGAACTTCGTGCCCCAGTTCCGCAAGAAGTGCGGTGATGCGGGCCTTGGCTTCGTAGCCGCGATGATCGGCGCCCAGCGCGATCTTCATAGTTGCACCTCGTTGAGCCGTGTTGCGAGGGCAGCCTCGATCTGCGTCGCCACGCGCTCGTAATCCTCAAGCGGACCGCCTACGGGATCAGCGATCTCACCATTCTCAAGAAGCGTTGAAGACTTCGACGCTGCAAATGGCGCCAGATAGGCGACCGCCTCAAGGTGCGTTCGCGTCATGGCGAAAATGTAATCAGCCGTGCGGATCAATTCCGTCGTCAATGGTTGCGACACATGGCCGGAGATATCGCCGCCGCGCCGGTTCACGACTTCGACCGACTCCGGCGACGCACGGCCGCCGCCATATGCCGACGTGCCCGCGGACATGACGCTGATGCCCCGCGCCGCAAGCTCATCGACGCGGCAATCGAGCCGTTGAGCCAGCCATTTGCGGCAAAGCCCCTCGGCCATTGGCGATCGACACGTGTTGCCGGTGCATACGAAGAGGATGTTCACCGTCGAAAACCGTCGCACCGTGCGCTCGTCCCAGACGCCTTCGCGCAGGAGCTTATAGCCGCTGCCGTTGAGCGCCACAATGGTCGAGCCTTTTCGATATCGCGTGACGCCGGAATCAATCAACAGATCGATCTCGTTGCCCAGCGACTCGGCGATTTCGTGCGCTTCAATCGGCGGAGCGAGGCCCGTCCGATTCGCGCTCGATGCGATTACCGGCACGCCGGCCGCGCTGAGAAACGACTCGGCCGCGCGATGATCGGGATGCCGCACACCGACCGATCCGCGAGAATAGATCGCCTCCCGGCCGGCCTCGCTTAGCCGTGAATGAATGGAAGCGGTCGAGGGATTCTCAACGGTAAAGACAAGCGTCAACGGCCCGGGCCATCCCTTTCGGATGAATCGCCGGCCGAGATTGGAAATCTCGGGCACGAAGGACTCGCAATCTTCCGATCGGCCGATATGCACCGTGAACGGCTGGGTCGACTCACGTCCTTTGAGTTCGCGCAGCTTTTCGACGCTGCTTTGATTCGCGGCGTTGGCGGCCAGTCCATAGACGGTCTCGGTCGGAAAGGCGACGAGTGCCCCTTCGGCCAGCGCGCCCGCGGCCCGCTTGATCGAGTCGGGATTCGGCGCGGTCGGATCGATCGCGATGATTTCTGCCGTCATTTAACCGCTTAGCTCCATTGAAATTATGAATCAGCGCGGAAGGGGTGTCAAGAAATCCGTTCCGCGCGTTCCGCATGGGGCTTCGCACGCGCATTCTCGACAGCATGCGATGAAAGCGCGACACTACGCAAAACCGAAAGCGAGGTTGTTTGATCTATCTCGACAACAACTCGACGACGCGCATGGCGGACGAAGTGTTTGACGCCATGCGCCCCTTCATGGGGGAACAATATGGCAATCCGTCGAGCCTGCATCTCATGGGCCAAACCGCGCGCAACGCCGTCGAACGGGCCCGCGCTCAAGTTGCCGCGTGCATTAACGCCAACCCCCGAAACATCATCTTCACCAGCGGAGGGACCGAAGCTGACAATCTCGCCATTCTCGGCACGCTCGAAGCGCAGCCCTCGAAACGCCGCATTCTCACGACGCCCGTCGAGCATGTCGCCGTTCGGCAGGCGTGCGGCAAGCTGGCGACGCGCGGTTATGTGATCGACGACGTGCGGGTTGACCGACTGGGGCGCGTCGATCCGGCGGATGTTGAGCGGCTGATTAACGACGAGACAGCGCTGGCAGCCGTGATGTTTGCTAACAATGAGACGGGCGTTGTGTTTCCCATCGACCGGATCGCCGCCGTGGTTGCGTCGCGCGGCGTGCCGCTACACATCGATACCGTTCAGGCGTTCGGCAAAGTGCCCATCAACGTGCAATCGTTGCCATGCACAACGCTCGCCCTGTCGGCCCACAAGATTCACGGCCCCAAGGGTGTCGGCGCACTATACGTGGCTCCGGGGGCGCGCCTGCGCGGGCAGCTCGTCGGCGGCCATCAAGAGCGCGATCTGCGGCCGGGCACAGAGAATGTCGCGGGCATCGTCGGATTCGGCGTCGCCGCCGAACTGGCCGAGCGCCAGCGCGAAGAAGCGTCGGAGCACATGACTCAACTGCGCGACGCGCTGGAGGCTGGCATCCTCGCCCAGGTCAAGTCAGCCGTCGTACTTGGCGATACGTCGAGTCGACTTTGCAACACGACGAATATGGCATTCCCCGGAATCGATGCGGAGGCGATACTGATAGGGTTGAGTCAGAAGGGGGTCTGTGCATCGAGCGGATCGGCATGTAGCAGCGGCTCGCTGGAACCGTCCCATGTTCTGCAGGCCATGGGAATCGATGCGGAAGTTGCCCGCGGTGCAATTCGCTTCAGTCTGTCGAAATTCACGACGGCATCTGAAATCGAAATGTCAATCACAGTAGTGACGGAAGTCGTGCGGAAGTTGGCGAGTCTGACCGCCTAGATCGCACGAATAATGAACACGCTTATGCAGTTTGCTCAAAACAGAAACAAATCGATGAGGAAAATTGCGAGCAGGACAACGCCCGCAAGCGCCAGCATATAGGCGGCCAGCGTCCCGTTCGAGGCTTGCTCAAGCCACCGGACCAGCCGTTCGCCGCCACTGAGAGACTCCGGGGCATGATCTGCCATCGGACATCCTCCTGTCCATTCGCCGCCACGGTCCAATAACATTATATCGGGTGAATGCCAGTCAAATCAGTTAGGGAATATACGTATTATCGGGCGTAACTTTCGTTCGCCTCGAATGAAAAGTCAGTCAATCGGACGTCAAGCCGCTTCAGCGTCCGAACGTCGCAAGTTGCCGAAACGCAAAGGTTTCTCGATAATCTCCGCCATGGTCCAATCCCGCGCCAAACGACTCCGTGAGTTAATCGCCGCAGACATTGTGCAAATGCCTGGGGCGTTTAACGCACTGGCGGCACGGGCTGCCGAAAAGGCCGGCTTCCAAGCCGTTTACGTGTCGGGAGCCGGTCTCTCCAACGCTGTTTACGGCCTGCCGGATGTCGGCATGGTCACCCTGACCGAAGCGGTCTGCCATGCACGGGCCATCGCCGCATCCGTCAACGTGCCGATCGTCGTGGATGGCGATACGGGCTTCGGCGAGGCCATGAACGCCGCCAGAACGGTCCGAGAGATGGAAGCGGCCGGTGTCTCGGGGATTCACTTTGAAGACCAGGTACTGCCCAAGCGCTGCGGGCATCTCGACGGCAAAGAACTGATCAGCCCCGACGCGATGTCTGAAAAGATCCGCGCGGCATGTGCCGCCCGTTCCGATCCGGATTTTTTGATCATCGCCCGAACCGATGCCCGCGGCGTGACGTCGTTCGACGACGCGGTCGATCGGGCGCGGCGCTATCTCGACGCTGGGGCCGATGCCATTTTTCCCGAGGCCATGCAGACGCGCGAGGAACTGGCGGCGTTTGCCGATCAGGTCAAAGCGCCGCTGCTGGCCAACATGACCGAATTCGGCAAGACGCCGCTGCTACCGCTTTCGGAATTGCGCCGGATGGGTTATCGAATGGCGATCTATCCGCAGACCGCGCTCCGCGTCGCGTTCAAGGCTGTTGCGGACCTGTTGGCGGACCTGAAAAACCGCGGCGATCAGTCGGCCTGGATCGATCGCATGCAGACGCGCGCGGAATTATACGAGCTGCTCGATTACGATGGGTTAAACAAGATCGACGCCGCCGCATCCGGCGCGCCTTGACGCGCTGTTCGTCCAAACGCGGCGCTTCGTATGTTCGCGGGAGATGACGCATGAGCGACACCAAGTGGAAATTCGAAGCCGGACTGGCCGGAATCGTCGCCGGTCGAACGGCGGTCGGCGAAGTGACGCAGACAAGCCTGCGCTATCGCGGATATGAAATCGCCGATCTCGCGGCGAACGCATCGTTCGACGAAGTCGCGCATCTGTTGCTCCACGGCGAAATGCCGACGGAATCGCAATTGTCCGACTTTCGCGCGCGCGTGCGCGCGGCCATGAGCCTGCCCGCGCCCGTCATCGACGCCATCAACGCCATGCCCAACGGCACGCCGCCGATGGACGTGCTGCGCTCCGCCGTGTCACTCCTCGGGCACTACGACCCCGACGCACAGGACAACGGCTGCGATGCAAACATCCGAAAGAGCGAACGCCTGCTCGGACAGATCGCCTGCGCCACTGGCCATTGGTGCCGAAAGATCGGCAACCTGCCGCGTGCCGATCTCACCGAAGGCGCGACGCACGGTTACAATCTGCTCGCCATGATGACCGGCCGAAAGCCGAGCGAACTTGCCGGCCGCGTGATGGACGGCACACTCGTTCTCTATGCCGAGCACGAATTCAACGCCAGCACCTTCACCGCGCGCACCATCGCCAGCACGCTGGCAGACATGCACTCCGCCGTCGTCGGCGCGATCGGCGCGTTAAAGGGGCCGCTCCACGGCGGCGCGAACGAGGCCGCGATGCGCCAGTTCCTCGACATCGGCAGCCCGGACAATGTCGAAAATTGGTTCAACGATCTCGAAGCCCACAACAAAGCCAACCCGTCCAACAAACGCCTCATCATGGGGTTCGGCCATCGCGTCTATAAAAACGGAGATCATCGCGCGTCCATCCTTCGCGAGTGGTCGCTGGCCCTCTCAAAGGAAACCGGGCAGGGGCACTGGATCGAAATGGCCGATCGCCTTCAGAAGCTGATGCTCGAACGCAAGAACATCCACCCCAACACCGACTACCCCGCAGCTCATGCTTACTACCAGATGGGCATCCCGATCCCGCTGTTCACGCCGATCTTCGTCTGCTCGCGCGTCACGGGCTGGTGCGCCCACATCATGGAGCAATACGCGGACAACCGCATCATCCGGCCGAGCAGCGAATACATCGGCGTTCCTCCGCGAACCGTCGTCCCAATCGAAAAACGCTGAGCCGCCGACCGCGCCTATTTGGGATCGGCCGCGCCCGTGCGCGCGAATTTTCTATTGTGCAATCGCAGATCAGGCCGATCTGTCTGGAGGCGGGCGGTTATCGGAATCCCCACCAGAGCATAGGAAAATCGCCGAACGCCGGCGGCTCGTTTCTTTTTTGCGATTGCACTATAATGGAGGCCCGGCCTCCGGAAGGCGGCAGGCCGATCGACTCGTGACGACTGGAGACATCGATGTTTCAACGAAGCGTGATTGTCGCTGCCAAGCGCAGCCCGATGGGTAAGTTTCTCGGTACGCTTTCGCCCCTCACCGCCCCGGAAATCGGCGCGCAGGTCGCGCGAAACGTCCTCCAAAGCGTTAATTGCCCGCCCGATGCCGTCGATTGGGCGCTCATCGGCGAAGTCCTCCAGGCCGGCGTCGGCCAGAACCCCGCGCGCCAAGTCGCCCTCAAGGCCGGTTTGCCACCGACCATCACCGCCGTCACTGTCAATCAGGTCTGCGGATCCGGCATGCGCGCCGCCATGAATGCCGACAACAATATCCGACTCGGCGAAGCGAAGATTATCCTCACCGGCGGCATGGAGAGCATGAGCAACGCCCCTTATTACGTGCGCGGCACGCGCACCGGCGCGGTCAAGTTCGGCCACATCACCATGGAAGATGGCATGGTCTCCGACGGTCTGACGTGCCCCTTCGAGGGTTGGGGCATGGGCAATGCCGCCGAGTATACCGCGCGAAAGTACAACATCAGCCGCGAAGATCAGGACGCCTTCGCCTATGCCAGCCATCAGCGCGCCGCCGCCGCACGCGCCGCAGGCCATTTCCGAAAGACCATCGCGCCGATTGAGATCAACCATCGAAAAGAGACGATCGTCTTCACAGAGGACGAATCGATCCGCCCGGAAGTCACCATCGCCGATCTGCAAAAGCTCAAGCCCGCGTTCGAGAAAGAAGGCACCATCACCGCCGGCAATTCGTCGCAGCTCACCGATGGCGCCGCGATGGTCCTGCTGACCAACGAAGAAGAAGCGAAAAAACGCGGCTGGCCGATCCTTGCCACGGTTCTCGGCCACACCACGTTCGGCGTCGAGCCGAAAGAGCTGTTCATCGCCCCAATCGGCGCGATCCGCGCCGTCACGGCGAAGGTCGGATGGCAGATCAAGGATGTCGATCTGTTCGAGATCAACGAGGCCTTCGCGGCGCAGATGTTGGCCTGCATGCGCGGGCTGGAGATTCCGCACGACCGAGTCAACGTGCTCGGCGGTGCCGTCGCTCTGGGGCATCCCATCGGCGCCAGCGGCACGCGCGTCATCGTAACGCTGATCAATGCGATGGAAGTTCACGGCGTCAAGCGCGGCGTCGCGTCGCTCTGCCTCGGCGGCGGCAATGCCGTGGCAATCGCCATCGAACGCCCATGATCGGCGGAAACGCCGATGCAATCTCATTCGAGCGCCGGCATGGTGCGCCACGAATAAGCGACAGAGGCGCCTCGTTAAGCCCAGCCCCTATCGGGACTGGGCTTAACGGGGTAGACTGCGCTTATGAGAAGCGGATTTGTTCCGTTTGCATTGCTGGTGAGCGGTACAGTACATCCAACATTCGATTGGACCACAGAATCCGATTTGAACATGGATTCGATTTGACCAACTGATTCCTATCGAGGCTTAGTCATTATGTCCATCGACGCAGCTTTCATCATCGGTTCCGGAACCATGGGCCGCGGCATTGCACAGGTCGCCGCCACGGCCGGTTTGACGACATGGGTCTACGACGCGAAGGCCGAGCAGCTTGCCGGCGCGAAGGCCGACATCGAAAAGAGCCTCACGAAGCTCGTCGAAAAAGGCAAGCTCGACGCCGACAAGGCCAGCGCCGCCCGCGCCAATCTCAAGACCTGCGCCAAGCTCGACGAGGCCGACTGGTCGCGCGTCGGCATCGTCATCGAGGCCATCTATGAGAGCTTCGATGCCAAGGTCGCGCTTTACAAAGACATTCAGCCGCGCCTCGCATCCAGCGCCATCCTCGCCAGCAACACCAGCAGCATCAGCATCACGAAACTTGCCGCC
>CAZRFP010000054.1:0-24931 GCA_964599535.1 uncultured Planctomycetaceae bacterium | reverse complement strand
CCGCTGACATGCTCGCGGAAATCGACGCACGACGGCCAGCGCCAACGCCGAGCATGTTCGCAAACGTCGACGCCTTCTGCGGCGGACCAGGGCGCCGCGCGTTCTATTCGACAAAAGCCTCAGCCGAAGCCTCCCTCTGGCGTTGCCGCGTCTTCCATGCGGACGACGACGTATTGGATCGCGACATTCTCGCCGAAAACGGGGCCGACTTTGAACTGTATCTTCGGTCGGTTCGAAGCGGTCGCTGGCTGACGTCGATGCCCGTCTTCGCCGACGAGCGCGTGTTCATCTGCGACGGCCGAAGCGTCTGCTGCATTGATACGAGCCGGCCCGAACAACTGGCCTGGCGCTATTCGTCCGGCGAGGCGACCAGAGCGACCCGGCCGTGGATCAGCGAGGACGAGCCGCCGGAGCAACACACGCTGCTGCACGCCGATGGGCGCATCTATGCCCATCTGACGCGCGAGCCGGTTGGCGCGGACGACGACGCGGCGCGGCGCGCATCCATGCTCGTCTGCCTCGACGCCGCGACGGGCGAATTGATCTGGAAAAACGAACTGTCCGGTCTGGCGTCGCGATTTGAAGAGCTGTCGCTCGACGGTGCGCCGATCCTCCATCGGGGCAGACTGCTGACGATCGCGAGGCGGCGCAAGGGTTTCGGTTTCGAGGCCTGTTTATTGGTGTGTTTTGACCCGAAGACCGGCAAACTGCTTTACTCAACGCACGTCGGCGAGGCGGCAACGGGCAGCTACGGCTACACCCATCCGACGCGTTCGTACGTCGCGGCGCAGGGGGATCGCGTCTTTGTTCACTCCAATCTCGGCACCGTCGCAGCGATCAGCGCGGCGACCGGCAGGCCATTGTGGCTGCAAACCTATCCGTCACGCTACGCCGATGCCACCGAGGCGGCATGGCCCACGCGCTTCGGCCAGCCGATCCGCTCGTGGCAATATCAGCCAACCATGATCTGGCGCGACGCCCTGGTGTGCGCCCCGATGGACATGGACGCGATGCAGATACTCGATCAAGCCACCGGCGAATCACGGCGCACCCTGCCGCTGGAGCGTCTGTTCAACCCCGAGTGTTTCCTCGGAATCGACGGCGATCGTCTGTTTGCCGTTGGCGGACAAGTCGTGTGCTATGATCTGTCGCGCGACGAAATCACATGGCAGCGGCCGCTGGCAGAAGGTCGCATCTTCGGCCGCGGCGCCGTCAGTTCGACGGGCGTCTATGTGCCGACGACAACTGCGCTGCTGCGCTACCCGCTCGACGGCGGACCCGCGGCGGTCCACCGCTGGTCGATCGAACATGCAGGCAACATTCTTCCGACGGCCGACCAGATCATTGTGGCGTCGGCCGATTACGTCTCCGGGCTGGTGTCGCGCGATGAAGCCTTCTCGCGGCTGGATCGGCGCATGTCGGACGATCCGGCTGATGTGTTCGCCGCGCTGTCGATGGCGGAGCTTGCATTTTCTGTCGGAGAGGACGAGCGCGGGCTGCGGGCCGTCGAGGAAGCGTCCGCGCGCGTGAAAATGCCGAGTGCAGCGCCTGCGGACGATGCCGGTATCGCGGCACCCGACCAAGGCGACGCATCGGCAGTCAAAACAACTGCACGCCGCGCGTTGTTTGAGCGGCTGCTGCGTTTTGTGGCCATGATCGAATCCGCCGCATCATCGGCGGACGCGACGACTCGAATCGCTCCGGATTCGCCAACTGACTTGCAAACCGCACGGATTGCCGTCGCGGCGCGGCTGCTCGAATCCGCCGATGAAAGCGCGCCGGATGAGCCGGCCCGGGCCGTCGCGCGTATGCTACTGGCGCGAACGAGACTCCTGCAGAATTCGCCCGCGCAGGCTGCCGCGATTTACCAATCGCTGCTCTCGCAAGGTGAGTTGCGAGAACTTCGACTGCGAGCGACGGCGCGGCTTTCGCCGCACGGCCTGCTCAACGGCGAGGCCGTTGAGATTGAGCAGGAAACGAGCGTTTATCTGCTCGCGGAAGAGTGGATGGACTCGTTGATTCGGCACTTTGGACAAGATGTCTACGCCGCCATAGAAGCGGCGGCGGTCAAGCGACTCGAACGCGCGCGCGACGGAAACGATACCGCCGATCTCATGAGGATCGCCGCCGAGTTTCCCAACAGCAATACCGCCTCGGATGCGCTCGTCCTGCATGCTCGACGATGCCTTCGCAACGGAGAGCACCAGGCGGCCGTTCAATCACTGCGGCTTGCTCTTTGCAGGCCGACCCCGCGACGCGCCGAGGCCATCCGGCTCATATCAGAGGCGCTTGTCGCATTGGGTGAGACATCCGAGGCTCGAATGTGGCTTGAGCGCGGCGTCCGAGCGCACCCCGCCCTTCGTTTCGGAGGCGAGAACGGCGCGAACGGTTTCGCCGAACTGCTCGCCGCGCTTCCGAAGGACATCGCCGAAAAACCAGAGAAGTGGCCGAACGTGCCCGGCGCCGTCGCGCCGGCTTATCATCGCCTCTTCAACGAGCGCGTGACGGTGCTCGCCTCCAATGACGCCGTCGCCTGGCCGGGACCGTGGGATGTGCTGCTTACGCACGCCTCCGGGCGCATTGAAGCCCGTGGACCGATCAATGGGCGAAATCTCTGGTCCGGCTCTGCCGAGAGCCGCGGACTGCCGCTTTTTCTCGGGGCGGGTCCCGATCATTACTACTTTGCCGCTGCGCACCACTTGTTCGCACTGACGAGAACCAGCGGCCAGCCGGCATGGCGCTACGGCGATGAGTCGAAGGACGAACCAACCGGCGATCCGGAAGACATCGAGTCGTGGACCGATCACGTCCGCACGCGAAAATACACGATCAGCGCTTCGGATCGCGGTGATATCGTCTGCATCGATTCGACTAACGGAGCGCTCCGTTGGAGGCGATCGCTCGACGGTGGAACGGCCAGTCATCTGGCCGCCGATGAGCGCTTCGTCTATTGCGCCAAGTGGCGCGGCCGCAGCAATCGCATCTATGTACTCGATGCGGAATCCGGCGCGCTTCTGCGCGAGATTCCCTGCGAAGACAGCCGGCCGATCCAGCTTTTGCGGCCCGCGTCGAATGGGAAGCTGCTCGTGCTTTTGGCGCGCTGCGCGATTTTGATCGATCCGTCGACCGGCGAAACTCAATGGAGCCGAGCGACGGCGCGGCACTATCTTGTCTCGACGTACATTCCCGATGTGGATGGGTTCCTCATCTGCGACGACGGTCGATCGCTTGTCAAAATTGACGACGACACCGGCCGCGCGCTCTGGCGGACCGATCCGATCGGCGAGGATCATCGCGACGGACTGTGGGCCGCGCTGGTCGATGGCCGAATCGTGGCCGCTTCGCGCGATGCGCTTCGCGCCTTTGACGCGGCGGACGGCCGGGCGCTCTGGACGGCCGAGCAGGCAGCGGGACTGCGCCTGCAGGCGCCGCTGGTGACATCGGATTCGCTGATTTCGATCCGCGAAGAAGTCGGCCCGGCCGCGCCCGCGCCGGGTGACGACATCCTGCCTCGCTCGGTTCGCTATCGCATCTCTCGCGTCTCACTTGCGGATGGCGCGGAGATTCCACTCACGAGCGACGGCCCGCTCATCACCGAGCCGCTGGCGTCTTTCGGCGGATTGTTCGTTCGCAACCGGGCGCTCATCGTCCTCGACGGCGAGCGGCTTATCGGCTACGTTGCGCAAGAGTGATTTTGCCGATGGGTGACATGCGGCTGACGCGACTTGCCATGGAACGCCATGCCTGAATTGCCGATCCACATCTCGACGGTCGTTGATTCGCGATATGGCGAGAACGCGTACATCATTTGGCGCGTCGATGGGGGCGCGTGTTGGATCATCGACCCCGGATTCACGCCGTCGCCGAGCAAAATCATCGCACATATCGAGGCGCATGAACTAAAACCCGCGGCGATGATTCTCACACATGGGCATCTCGATCACATCGCCGGCGTTCCCGAAATCATGAAGGCCTTTCCTTCTCTGTCGATTTACATTTCAAACGAGGCGCGGCCGGCGCTGACGGATCCTGATGAAAACCTATCCCGGCCGTTCGGTTTCGGGCTAAGCGTGGGAGAGTTTGAGACGATTGACCTGCCGGCAGGCGGCGAGCTGAAGCTTGACGGCACGACATGGCAAGTGCTGGACACCACCGGTCATGCGCCCGGAAGCCGCAGCTTGTACTGCCAGCAGGCCGGCATCGTCATCGTCGGTGACGCGCTGTTTCAGGGATCGATCGGCCGTGTCGACTTTCATCACAGCAACGCGCGCGAACTGCTCAACAACATTCGAGACAAGCTGCTGACACTGCCCGACGAGACGGTCGTCCACTCCGGCCATGGTCCGACGACGACGATCGGCGAAGAGCGCCGATACAATCCCTATCTCCAGCCCGGGGGAATGGAGATGTTTGAGGAGTAATTCAACGCAGAACGTCGGATGAAAGTTCGAGAATGTAAAATGGTTAAATTAGAATGTGGACGCTTGCAGATGTGCGCCCGCATTCGCTTTCTAAATTCCTCATACTCATTTCCGAATGCTGATTGCAGCTTCACCCTTGACCGCTCGACCGATGACCGCCGCCGCAGGCGTGCCCTGTCGCGCCAGCGCGACTGTTAGGGCATCAGCGCGGTCCGCCGGTAATGCGATAAGCAGGCCGCCCGAAGTCTGCGCATCGCAAAGCAGACCGAGCAGCGCCGGTTCGACGCCGCCGGCGATAAGCCGCGTGCCGAGGTGCGAGATCGTTCCCTTGTGCGCTCGCGTCAGAACGCCATCGCGCGCGAAATCCAGCGCCCGGCGCAGCAGCGGAACGGCCGCCGCTTCGATCTCGATGGTCACGCCACTGGCGTCAGCCATTTCAAAAGCATGGCCAACCAGACCGAAGCCGGTGATGTCGGTCGCCGCGTGCGCCGCCGCCTCGACCATTGCGTCGCGCGCGCCGCGATTCAACTCAACCATAACGGCCACGGCCTCTGCAAGATCGTCGTCGCCGATCAGATCGTTCTTTCGGGCCGTCGTCATCGTCCCGCTGCCGATGGGCTTGGTCAGAACGAACACGTCGCCGGGCTTCGCGCCCCCGTTTGAAAAAATGCGCCGCGGATCGATCCAGCCCGTCACCGACAGGCCGTACTTCACTTCGGCATCGCGCACGCTGTGGCCTCCGACGATGACCGCGCCGGCCGCCGCGCAGCGTTCCGCGCCGCCGCGCAGGATGTCAATCAGCACCTCGTTTGGCAGGTCCTTGTCCGGAAAGCCGACGATGTTCATGACCGTCAGCGGCTCGCCGCCCATGGCGTAGACATCAGACAGCGCATTGGCCGCGGCGATCTGGCCAAATGTGAACGGGTCGTCGACGAGCGGAGGAAAAAAGTCGAGCGTTTGAACGAGCGCGTAATCCTCCCGCAAGCGGAACACGCCCGCATCATCAAAATGCTCGTGGCCGACCAACAGATCGGGATGAGCGTTTCTCGGCAAATGGCGCAGCACGTGCGCCATGGACTCCACCGGGAGCTTGCCGGCTCAACCCGCGCAACTGGCGTAAGCCGTGAGGCGAATCTTGCGAGATTCATTCATGCGGGCATTGTACGGAGAACTCGTAGAATGCAAAAACAAAACGAACGCGAGAGGTCATTGAGAATCACGGCAATCGCATGTTGTCGTTCAGAGCCGCGACCGTCAGGGGGCGATGGCTGTTGTTGTGCGAATCGGTCTTGGAATGAGGCGAGGCTTCGCGTTGCAATGATTGCGCGTCGCAGTTCCGAGGAAACGTGCGATAGCCCTGAATTGAGAATGCAGAATGGCCGCCCCGGCGTCATCGCTTATTGTCATGATCGCTCGGGCCGATGACGACGTCGTGCTTGGGTTCATCCGAACGCGCCGGCTTGCATTGCGTGCAGGGCGCGCGGCCGGATTCAATGGCGGCATCAATCGTGTCGAAAATGATCAGATTGCCGTAGGCGATATGGCGAGCGCCGCAGAGGCCTTCCGGATCGTGAAACACGCGGCCTCGCTGCGACGCGATGAAACGATCCGCCGGAATGACGATGACTTCCGTCCACGGCTTGTGACGGTTCTCCTCGGTGATCTCCGGCAGCGCGGCAGCCTCACGCGCGAGGCGATCGGCCGATGACGATTCCGCCGACTCCTCTGCGACATCGGGTTTGACAGGCCCCGATGGGGCCGGCGGCGGCATCGTGTAGCCAAGTTGCTGCAATACGATGTTGTTCTGCTGTGTCAGGAAAGGCATACCGGGCGTACCGAGCCGCTGCTGCTCATTCAGCAGCTCCAGCACGTAATACAGCGTCGCGCCGACGCCGGCAAAGATGCCGACGAGTGCCGCCATGAATGCGATCGAAACGCCCGTCTTGCGGCGGCGCGTCTTTTCGGACGGATCTTCATCCGCGCAGGCCTGCAGCGCCGCGGCCAATTCATCGGTCGACTGATAGCGCTGTGCCGGATCAACCGCAAGACACCGTTCGAGCATTCGCCGGGCGCGCGGCGAAAGCCCCTTGATCCGGACGAGATTCGGATCGGGCGGATTCTGATGCATCGCGATCACTTCCGTGCGCGATTTGCCGTGTACCAGCGGCTTGCCGGTCAGTGCGTAGTACAAGACCAGACCCATGCTGTAGATGTCGCTGACGGCGGTTGTCGTCTGGCCGCGCGACGTTTCCGGCGCGATCCAGCCCAGCGAACCGACCGCTTTGCCGCGAAGGCGCTCGCTCGCCGCTTCGTCGGCCACATCGGCCAGGCCGAAGTCCATCAGCTTAAGATGGTCGTTGTCGTCGAACATCAGATTGCCGGGCTTAATGTCACGGTGAATCACGCCGCGGCGATGCGCAAGCGCCAGCGCCTTGGCAGGACCGGCCATCAGACCGAAAAGCCGCCGCGGTTCGATCGGACCATTGCGGTCGACATACTCCTTGAGCGTGCCGCCGGCCATCAGCTCGAGAGAGAGAAAGACGTGGCCTTCATCCTCGGCGACTTCGTAAATCGCGACGACCGAGGGATGATTCAGCTTGGCGACGGCACGAGCTTCCTGCATGAAGAGGTCAAGATTCAGCCCGCTCTTGCTGCTTTGTTCCCGCGTTGGAGTGAGAATCTTCAAGGCGACATCGCGACGCAGCGCGTCATCGTGCGCCCTCCAGACAACGCCCATCCCGCCGTGGCCGAGCAGTGAGCGTGCCCGATAGCGCCCGATGCGCCGCCCGGCCCAGCTCATGTCTATGGCGACCGAGCCGCCGGCCGAAGGCGGCAGATCGGAACTGCCGGGTGAACGATCTATTTCCGATGAGACGTCCTTTCGATGAACTGAAAGCGACGAGCGAATTTCCTCCGGGGTGGAGCGCCGGGCGCGCCATTCGTTCTTGCATTCTTTGCAGACCAACCGGCGACCCAGAAGCGCCGGGGCGATTTTGTAGCCGCGCCGGCACTTCGGGCAGACCACCGCGACCCGGTGTTCCGCGTCCTGATCACTGGATGGTTTTGTTTCGCGGTTCATCATGCTGCGGTGTGCCTGCCTGCCCCTTAAGCTATTCAATCATAGGCCGGCATGTATTCAGGGCGGAGCGAGGGTCCATCCGCCGGTTGTGCATACGGCTGATGTTATTGGATGTTGCGGGCATGACGCTCGATACAGTCGGCGACTTGCCCCACGTTACAGGATCGCAAAGTCCGTGCCTCTGCACGGTGCGGAAGGCTGTTTTCGCCTCATTCTTGCGTAGCGAATTTCCGTAATGCCGTATCCGTCGAGCTTCGGCTGGAGGCCCCATTCCTAAGCCTCAAGCCTCTCTCACATGCGACCGCGAAGCTGCTTGATAAATCCGACCAGCACGGGCTTCGGCAGGCTGGGCATTCCGTACAATGTGAGGTCTTCCGTGAGCATTTCATCGATAATGGCGGAAACGGTGCGCCGATCGTCGGCCAGTTGCAAGGCGACGCTCTCGGCCTTCTCCAGCTTGCCCGTGCTCATCGCCTCGATGTAGGTGACGATCAGGCCGGTCAACTGCTTGCGCGAAGCGCCGGTGGAATGACCGGTCGGCTGCGACGCCGCCGAGGATGCCGCGGCCGGGGACGGCCCATCGGCACGGCGAACAGCCGGTTTCGCGACATCACGATCGCGCTCGCGGTCCCGAAGCAGCCGCATCTGTATGGCGGCATCTTCCGCGGCCGCTCGCGCCCGGCGGCGCTCTTCCGCATCGTCGAGCGGCACGATCGGAATCTCGCCGGCATCGGCATCGATCAGGGGAACGTAGTTTCGGCCTTTGCAGTGGGGGCAGGAGCCCATCTTTCCGCCCTCGCTCTCGGGAGCGCGGATGAGCATGTTGCAATGTTCGCAGTGAAATTCGATGGCCACTTCGATCGCTCCGAATGTCATTCGCGTCGTCGAAGATCGCGTCGCAGGCCGGTCGTGGTCCCACCCGGATGCCCGCGGAGGTCATTCCGCCTGGGCGTGCCGGGCCGATTCGTTCGACTTTCGCGCCCGCCAGATCAATCGTATCGGCACCTCCTCGAAGGGTAAAGCCTCCCGGATTCGCCGTTCGGCGAAGCGGCGATACTGATCCCGTAGCAGCGCCGGGCTGTTCACGAACAGCACGACCGTCGGCGGACAGACCGAAACCTGTGTCGCATAGTAGATGCGCGGCTGCGCGCCGTGCTTGTCGGACTGGGGCTGGGCCTCGGCAACGACCGACTCAACCGCCCGGTTCAGTTGGCCCGTCGTGACGCGGGTCCGCGCCTGCTTGAACAGGCTGCGCGCCAGTTCAATCGCGGGCTTGACGTTGCGCCCTTCCAATGCTGTCGTGAATGCAAGCGGAGCATGTGAAAGATGCGGAATCGTCTTTTCGATGTATTCGGCGTAGTCCTCCGCACCGGCGCGGCCTTTGGCGAGGTCCCACTTGTTGACCACGATCACACACGGCTTGAATTCGTTGATGATCAGTTCCGCCAGCTTCTTGTCGACTTCGCTGACCTGCGCCGTTGCGTCAATCAAAAATAACACGACATCTGCGCGGCGAATCGACGCGACGGCGCGCGTGAAGCCGTAATACTCGATGTCGGTCTTGTGCTTGCTCTTCTTCTTGACGCCGGCCGTATCGATCGCCACGAACGTGTGGCCGTCCAGCTCAAAGCGCACGTCGACCGAATCTCGCGTCGTGCCGGGGACTTCGCTGACGATCACGCGCTCTTCGCCGGCGAGCGCGTTGACGAACGTGCTCTTGCCGACGTTTCGACGACCGACAAGTGCCACTCGCATGATCGTGCTTGGCGGCTCGGTCGCCGTGGAATCGCCCAGCCGCTCGACGATGGCCTCCAGCAGTTCGCGACGATTGTGCCCGTGCAGCGCGGAGACGCGAATCGGTTCGCCGAAACCCAGCGCATGAAACCCGCCGACGAGCGGCTCCTGGGCGGGCGTGTCGACCTTGTTCGCGACCAACTGCACCGGCCGATCGACGCGGCGCAGCATCTCGGCGACCTTTACGTCGAGCGGATTGATCTCCTCCAGCACATCCACGACAAACAGAATGAGCGAAGCGCCGGCAATGGCGTAGGCGATCTGGCTTTCAACGTGGTCCGTCAGATTGTCATGATCTTCGATCCCGTAGCCGCCGGTATCGACGATCTCGAAGTATCGCTCATCGTGCTCGATGATGGCGGTGACGCGGTCGCGCGTCACGCCGGCCGTGGGGTCCACGATGCTGATGCGCTCCCGCGCAAGCAGGTTCAGCAGCGAGCTTTTGCCCACGTTGGGGCGACCGACGATGGCGACCATGGGTAAAGACATGCGGGTAGTGTAGCCGCCGCGGGCATCATTCGCACCTTCGTGAAATCCGCGACGGTCCGTGATACCATGCTCCAATGGACACGGCGGAAAACAAAATCCCTCTCGGCGAGGACGGCGAGGAGGACGCCTGGGACGAAGCCGATTCGCCCGATCCCGTCAGCGCGGTCGAGGCCGGTCTGGACGATGAAGATGTCGTCGAGCGATTCCGCCCCGCGACCGAAACCGAACCGCGCCGCGCGCGGATCGTCATCGCCCGCAAGCTGCCCGGCCGCCGGCTCGACAAGTATCTGCACGGGCGCTTCCGGCGCATCTCGCGCTCGGTGATTCAGCGGCAGATCAAGCGCGGCGAGATCACGGTCAACGGCAAGCCAACGAAGAACAGCTACGAGATGGAAGCCGGCGATGTCGTGGAAATGTCGTTCCCCGCGCCGGAGCCGTACGAAGTCACGCCGGAGAATATCCCGCTCGACATCGTCTACGAGGACGACTTTGTCATCGCCGTCAACAAACCGCTCGGCATGATCGTCCATCCCGCGCGGCGCGAGCAGCGCGGCACCGTCGCCAACGCGCTGGCGTATTACTCGAGCAGCCTCGCCAAGACCGACGACCCCTTCCGCCCCGGCATCGTCCATCGCCTCGACAAGAATACGACGGGCATCATGATCGTTGCCAAGACCGACGAGGCCCATTGGCGGCTGGCGCTACAGTTCGAGCGGCGCGAGACGGAAAAAGTCTATCAGGCGATCGTCCACGGCTCACCCGAGTTTGACGAGAACATCATCGACGTGCCGATCGGCCAGCATCCGACGGTGCATGACCGCTACATCGCCACCGGCTTCGCCGAGCGCATGGGCGGCAAATTCGAGAAGAAGCTCTTCAAAGAGGCCGTCACGCGCTACAGGGTGCTGGAGCGCTACGCGGGATTCAGCTATGTCGAGCTGTACCCGAAGACCGGCCGCACGCATCAACTGCGCATCCACATGTCACATATCCGGCACGCGATCGTCGGAGACCCGTTCTACGGCGGGCGCAACATCTCGTTGCGACACGTAACCGGCCTCCCGTCGGATTCGGACGAGCTGCGTTGGAAGCGGCAGATGCTGCACGCCCATCGATTGAAAGTGACGCACCCGATCCACAACACGCCGCTCGAGCTCATCGCCCCGCTGCCGACGGACATGCAGGAACTTCTCGAAGCACTGCGTGCGTTCGCAAAGCCGTCGTCGCCGAATTTCAAAGCGCGGAGGCGGTGACGAGGCGTGCGAGCGTTTTCGTGGAAAAGGCCGACCTCTGGAGGCCGACCGAACGTTCCCGTGTCCGGCTTCAGGCGAGCTTGAAAAGAACGCTCCATCTGAAGAGGCTCAGTGATATCACTCCGGCTCCACATCCGTCGCTTGGCCTGCGATAGAAATCGCCGTGCGGATGTCCTTCAGTCCATTGCCCGTCACGACGGCCAGCGCGTCCTCGTGCGGGGCGATGATGCCTTCCGATGCCGCGCGCTTGACACCGGCAATGGCCGCGGCCGCGGCAGGCTCGGCAAAGACGCCCGCCAGCCGGCCGGCCGCCTTCATGGCGTCGGTGATCTCCTCGTCGCTCACGCGGATGAACACCCCCTTCGCATCGCGAACGTACGACAGCGCCTTGCGCCAGTTGCGCGGCACGGGCACATCAATGCTGTCGGCGATCGTCTCGCCCTGAAAGTCGACCGGCAACTCACCGTCGCCCTCGAAGGCCCGCACGATCGGGTCCATGCCCGCGGCCTGCACGCCGAGCACGCGCGGCACGCGCGAGATGAACCCCAGCTTGTGCATCTCGATCAGCCCCTTGGCGATGCCCGCGACCGTGCAACCGTCGCCCACGCTCACGACGACCCAGTCCGGCTCGCGGCCTGAGGTCTGCTCGGCGATCTCCAGCCCGCACGTTTTTTTACCCTCAACAAGATACGGGTTGGTCGCGCAGTTGCGGTTGTACCAGCCATGTGCGGCGCACTCGCGCGAGCAGAGTTCGTATGCCTGCGCATACGTGCCGCGGACGCGGCGCACATCGGCCCCGTAGATCAGCAGCTGCGCTACTTTCGGCTCCGGAGCGCGCTGTGGCACGAAGATCGTCGCGGGCAGTCCGGCCATCGCCGCGTATCCGGCGCAGCTGCTGGCCGCGTTGCCGGTTGATGCGCACGCGATTCGCGTGGACTTGCGTTGAAGGGCATGCAGCACGCCGACGCTGGAGGCGCGGTCCTTGAAGCTGCTGGTCGGATTGCGCCCGTCGTCCTTCGCGCGCAGCCGTGAGACGCCGGCCCACGACGCCAGCCGGGGGGTCTCGACGATCGGCGTCCAACCCACCGGCCATGCGAAGGCGGTTTCGTCAGGCTCGATCGGCAGCAGTTCGTGATAGCGCCAGTGGTTGAGCGGACGATCGGCGAGCGCCTCGCGCGTCATGCTCTTCGCAACGCGAGCAAGATCGAAGCGAATGTCCAGAATCGAAAACGGATCGCCGCACGCGGGGCACGTCCCGGCCGATTCGGGCGGTTCGGCGGCGCTGCCGCAGCGGATGCAGTTAAAGGCGCTCACAAATCGCATTTGGAATAAGCCCTCAATGTTCGGTACCGTCGAGAACGACTGCGTATCGTCGGGCCACGGTGCCTCGACAAAATGCACGGCTTCGCCCATCGACGATAAGATGCTATCATAGTCGCCGCGGCAATTTCACTGTACTGCGGCACCGTCGCGGATCGCGTTCGCACGAAAGGAGCATCCCCCGTGTCTCATCCACTCTTCGAAAAGCATCACGGCACGCTCGAAGCCGCCCGCAAGGCCGTTCGCGAGCGCGGATACTGGAGCGCCTATCCGGAAATGCCCAGCGGAAAGATTTACGGCGAAACCGCCAAGGACGACGGCCTGGCCGCATTTCAGGCCCGCCTTGGCAAGCCATTCGAAATCAACCAGCCGGGTACGGTCGGGCGCGTCGGCGACGAAGTTTCGCCATACGGGATGCAACTGGGCATCACCTATCCCAAGGCCGATCTCGACGTGCTGCTGCCCGCCGCTCGCATCGCGCAGGCCGCCTGGCGCGACGCGAGCATTGAGGCACGCATCGGCGTCTGCATGGAGATTCTCGCGCGGATCAACCGGCGCAGCTTCGAGTTCGCAAATGCCGTCATGCATACGACCGGCCAAGGCTTCATGATGGCCTTTCAGGCCGGCGGCCCACACGCTCAGGATCGCGGGCTGGAAGCCGTCGTCTATGCCTACGACGAGATGATCCGCACGCCGGGTGAGACCACATGGAAAAAGCAGGTCGGCAAGGAGGAGTTCGTCACACTGCGCAAGAAGTATCGCATCGTGCCGCGCGGCGTCGGCGTCGTTGTCGGCTGCTCGACGTTTCCCACGTGGAACGGTTATCCCGGCATCTTCGCGAGCCTGGCGACGGGCAACGCCGTCGTCGTTAAGCCGCACCCCGGCGCGGTGCTGCCATTGGCGCTGTCCGTCGATATCGCCCGCGGCGTGCTGAAGGAAGCCGGGTTCGATCCAAACATCGTCACGCTTGCGGCTGATTCGATCGCCGCGCCGATCACGAAAGAACTCGTCATTCGCCCCGAAGTGAAAATCGTCGACTACACCGGCGGATCGGCCTTTGGCGAATGGATCGAAAAGAACGCCACGCAGGCCGTCGTCTTCACTGAAAAGGCCGGCGTGAACTCGATGATTCTCGACAGCGCGGCCGACCTGAAGGCCGTCATGGGAAATCTGGCGTTCTCGCTCAGCCTCTACAGCGGTCAGATGTGTACGACGCCGCAGAACATTTTCATCCCCAAGGGCGGCATGAAGATCAACGGAGAGACGCTCGCATTGAATGGTGTCGTCAAGGCGCTGGTCGGCGCGGTCGATGGGTTCCTCGGCGATCCGAAACGCGCGACGGAGGTGCTCGGCGCGATCCAGAACGAAGCCACGCTCAAGCGCGTCGATCAGGCTGCTACCGAAGGCGGCGAGGTCGTCCGCGCCAGCGCGCCGGTCGTCAACGAGGCTTTCCCTGAGGCCCGCGTGCGTACGCCGATCATCCTGAAGACCGACGCGGCGCGGCGTGAACTTTACATGCGTGAGATGTTCGGACCGATCGTGTACATCGTTGCCACCGATGATACACGACAGTCCATCGCGCTCGCCGCCGAATGTGCCCGCGAAAAAGGCGCGATCACGTGCGGCATCTATTCGACCGATCCCGACGTGCTCGCAACGGCTGAGAGCGCCCTGACCGAAGCCGGCGTGCCGGTCTCGTGCAATCTGACCGGTCCGATCTGGGTTAATCAGGCCGCCGCGTACAGTGATTTTCATGTGAGCGGCTGCAATCCGGCGGGCAATGCGACGCTCTGCGACGGCGCGTTCGTGTCCAATCGATTCCGCGTCGTGCAATCGCGAGTTCCGGCGTGAGTCAGCGCGGTTTGCTTCATCGAGCATGGATGGCGATACCCGACTGGGTCTTTCGCGTGCTGGGTGCGGGCGTCTTCACGGGACTCATCGCGCTGGAAGTCGAAGATTTTTTCGTTCGCATGAAAGGCTCGCCCGAGGGCTTCTGGGGGGCGTTTTGGACATTCGGCTTGTACTGGAAATTTAATGAGTCGGATCGGTCAACGCTCTATCTGCCGTGGGGCCGCATTCTTTACATACTCACATATGTCATCATTGCCTTGTCGTTTATCGTTCGAATGCCCCCGCGCTCGCGGGCGTCGCGGCCGAGGGAGATCATCATTCCGCTGATCGGAGCGTTCTGGCCATTCCTTCCCTTCGCGATGAAGCACATCTGGATGCGCGTCGATGAGGCTGGTGGCGCGGCGTATGCGGGGATGATGTTTGACCAACAAATGCAATTTCCTCGATTTCTGCTCGGCTCTGGTCTCATCATTCTCGGCAACGGGCTGGATGTCTGGGCCTATGGCGTGTTGTGTCGATCGCTCAGCATTGTGGCCGAAGCGCGCGAGCTGAAAATCACCGGCCCCTATCGATTCGTTCGGCACCCCGTCTATCTGGGGCAAATTCTCGCGCAGGCGGGCGTCTGGTTCTGCTACGCGACGCCGCATCCGGTCTGGTGGGTCTTTTACGGCTGTTTTGTCGCGATGCAGCTTTATCGAAGCAAGGTTGAAGATGAAGTGCTCGAACGGGCCTTCGGCGAGCGACACCGGGAATGGAAACGCCGAACATTCTGGTTTTTCTGACGCCTGAACCGAGAAGCGTGAGCCACAGTCATAGCCGCGTATTCGGAGCACGCAATCAGGACCGAAAATCAGAGCCGCACCCGCAGGAAGCAGTGGCGATCCGCGCTTTTGGGCGTTCATTCAGCAGCGCATGCCAGGAAGCGAATCCGAATCCGCCCAAACACATCATTCCGCCAATGTCCGCCGCAACATGGCTACGACAAGATCAATCTCCTCATCCGTCGTTGGCCGGCCGACGCTGAAGCGGATCGTGCCCACCGCGCGCTCGCGGGAATAGCCCATCGCCGTCAGTACACGCGACGGCTTGGCGTCACCGGCGTGGCACGCCGCGCCCGTCGACGCGCACACACCGTCCAGCCGCGCAAGCACCTCGCCGCCCACGCGCCCCGGAAAACTCACGCTCAAAGTCGTCGGCAAACGTCGTGTCAGATGGCCGTTCAGCATCACGCGACCGCCGAGCGCCTCCGACAGCATCATCCAGAATCGATCGCGCAGCCGAGCGTGGCCGGGCTTCGCCAACTCGGCGCCGGCGATCTCGCAGGCCTTGCCCAGTCCGACCGACATCATGACATTCTGCGTGCCGGCGCGCCGGCCGAACTCCTGCCCCGCACCCTGTATGAGTGGCTCCAGTGATACTCCGTCGCGAATGTACAACGCCCCGATGCCCTTGGGTGCGTAAAGCTTGTGACCGGCAATCGACAACAGGTCCGCGTTCATCTCATCCACATCGACCGGCACTTTGCCGACCGATTGCGCCGCATCGACGTGAAACAGAATGCCGCGCTCGCGGGCAATGCGCCCGATCTCCGCGATCGGCAGCAGCGTGCCGACTTCGTTCTGAGCGTGCATGACGCTGATGAGCACCGTGTCCGATCGGATGGCCTTGCGAATATCGTCCGGATCGACACTGCCGTGTTCGTCGGCGGCGACCTCCGTGAACGTAAAGCCCCATCGCGAGAGCCACTTCATCGGGTTCAGCGTTGCCGGATGTTCGACCGCCGTCGTCACGAAGTGCTTCCCCACCGGCTCGCGCAGCAGTGCGGCGCTTTTAATCGCCCAGTTACTCGCCTCCGTTCCGCCGCTGGTAAAGGTCAGCTCGTCCGGCCGTGCCCCAATCAAGGCGGCCGTCGCCGCGCGGGCGTGCTCGATCGCGTCTCGTGAGTGAAGGCCGAAGGCATGGCCGCTGTTGGGATTGCCGTATTCCTCGCTCAGAAACGGCGTCATGGCCTGCGCCACTGCGGGGTCAACTGGCGTCGTCGCATTGTAATCGAGGTAGATCATGGCGCTGGGGTTCTCTCATCAGAAGCGTTGCAGGCCGTTCGACAAGGCAGATGCACGGCCGTCGGCATGGACCAGGGACCCACTCGACAAACTGCAATCAGCGGGCCGCCGCGTCCGATGTTGATTATATGACAAACGATAATCCCAAGGAATCTCGTGACAGGCGCGATCAACATGTGCTGGCCGTGATCCTCGCGCGCGCCGGCAGCAAGGGCCTGCCCTCGAAAAATGTACTGCCGATCGCCGGTCGGCCGATGATCGCCTACACCATTGCCGATGCGAAGGCAGCTCGACGGGTGGATGCAGTCTGCCTGACGACCGATTTGCCGAAGGCGGCGGATGTCGCCCGGTTCATGGGCGTCTTCATCGTCGATCGGCCGCCGGAGCTGGCGACCGACACGGCCAAAGTCGACGATGCGGTGCGCCACGCCGTCGAAATGTACGAACGAATGCGCCGACCGGTGACGCACGTCGCCATGCTCTATGGAAACGTACCGGTGCGCCCGGCGGGTGTCATTGACATGGCAGTTGAACACCTCATTGAATCCGGATGCGACTCGGTCCGCAGCGTGCGTCCCGTCGACAAGCAGCATCCCGACTGGCTGCACCGGCTCGACGGCGATCGACTCGCGCAGTATCGCGCCAACTCCATTTACCGGCGCCAGGACCTTGAGCCGCTCTATTACCACGACGGCGCGGTCGTGGCCGTGACGCGAATGAGTCTCTTTACGACGAGCATCGACGATCAACACGCCTTCTTTGGGCGCGACCGCCGTGCCGTCGTGTCGCAGGGCGGACCGACCGTCGATGTCGATTCGCTCGACGATTTGCGGCTGGCCGAGGCGCTCATCGAGCTGCGCACACGCGACAGGGCGGCCGCCTCGCGCCGCGAGATGGTGAACGCGTGAACGGTGGAGCGACGATTCACATCGGCAAGCATTCGATCGCCTCCGGCGGGCGAACCTTCATCATCGCCGAGGCCGGCGTGAATCACGACGGCTCAGTCGATCGGGCGCGTCAACTCATCGACGAAGCCCATGCCGCGGGCGCGGATGCCGTCAAGTTTCAGTACTTCACGGCTGATCGACTCGCCGCCGCCGAGACGGCCACTTGCGACTATCAGAAGGCGCACGTCGGCGCGAATGCGAGCCAGCGCGACATGCTTCGCCGCCTGGAGCTGAACGAAAGCGACTTGAGGCGACTGGCCGATCACGCCGGTCGGGTCGGCATTCTCTTTCTCGCCACGCCGTTTGGCCGCGATGAGCTGCGCTACCTGATCAGAGTGATACGCGTGCCGGCGCTGAAGATCGCCTCGCCCGACATCGTCAATGCGCCGCTGCTCGCGGCGGCCTGCGCCGCTGATCTGCCGCTTATCGTCTCGACCGGGGCAAGCGACGAGCCGGAGATTGCCAACGCCGTGGAGTTGATCCGCGCCGCCGGCGCGGCGGATCGGCTCGTGCTGCTTCATTGCGTCTCAGCCTATCCCACTGAGCCGAGCGATGCCCGCCTTGGCTGCATCGTGGCGCTGCGCGAGCGATTCGGCGTGCCAACAGGTTTCAGCGATCACACGCGCGAAGTGGACACGGGCGCGAGCGCCGTGCTTGCCGGCGCGTGCATTCTCGAAAAGCACTTCACCCTTGACAAATCCGCCGAGGGGCCGGACCACTTCTTCTCGCTCGAACCAGGCGAACTCCGTCGCTACATCGTTCTCGCGCGCGAGGCGGAAGTCGTACGCGGAAACGGTCGAATCGGATGCACCCCCGCCGAACGGCAGGTCCGCGAACTGGCGCGCGGCCGCCTCGTCGCCCGCCGTGCCATCCTTCCGGGCGAGACGATCTCGGCCGAGATGTTTCTCATTCAGCGCAGCGGGCGCGGCGTTTTCGCTTCGGAACTGCCGTCCATTATGGGGCGTCGCCTCCGCGTCGGTCTCGACTCCGGCAAACCGCTCACCGCCGAACATCTCTAACGCTGCGACCGATTCCGCAAATATAGACGCCGGGCTGAATTCGACTCCGCATCGGACCGATACAGACGCCGGATCGCGCGTTGGAATGTCGCGCGCATAAGAGCAGGCTGAACAAAACGAGGTCGGCCCATGGCGCATTTGGACACACTTTCCGGCAAGGCACTGGTCGATGCGGCAATCTCCGACGTCGGCGAAATCGCGACGCTTCCGGAAGTCACCGTTAAGATCATTCAGATCGTCGAGAACCCCAAGTCGACTGCCCGCGATCTGCACGAGGTCATCAAGAACGACCCCGCGCTCTCCGCGCGAATCCTCAAGGTCGTCAACTCCGCTTTCTACGGACTTCCCGGCCAGATCTCCAGTATCGACCGCGCCATCGTTTTGCTCGGACTCTCCGCGGTGAAGAACATCGCCATCGCCGCATCGATGACGCATCTCTTCAACAGCGGACCGTCCATCGAAGGCTTCAGCGGCGCGGAAGTCTGGAAGCACTCCATCGCCATGGGCGTCACGGCCCGGCTGCTGTCGGCCGCTCAAGGAAAGCCCGCAGTCGAAGAGTGCTTCCTCGCCGGCATCATCGCCGATCTCGGGCTGCTCGTCGCGCGACAGGTCTTCCCCAAGCAACTCGCCGAAGTGATCGCCGAGTTTCAGGCTACCGGACAGCCCTATTGCGACATTGAGAACAAGATCATCGGTGCGGACCATCAGGCCTTTGGCGCGGCGCTCGCCGCGAAATGGCGGTTTCCGCAGAATCTCTGCACGACGATCGGATATCATCACCGCCCCGAGGCGCTGGCGGCCTCAAATCAGGAATTGCCGACACTCGTCTGTCTCGCAGATATCCTCGTCAGCAAAGCCGCGATCGGCTTCTGCACCTATCGCGAAGATGATGAAGTCCCACAGGGAGCGATGGACGTGCTGAAACTCACGCCAGAGAAGGTGCAGGCCGTCCTGGATCAGATACCCGATCAGGTCGCATCGGTCGAAAGCATCTTTGCGTCGTAATTTTGCTTCGATGTGACGGGTTTCGGATCGGGAATCGGCGCAACGCGACATTATTTTATTGAGCTTGCGGGCATTTCATAAACTCAATCCTACATCGAAACCAGGTCGTGCGGAGCGCCACCGCTCCCCGACGGTCGCGGCACTGATTGCGGCTCTGTTGGCGGCTTGACAACGCGCCTTCACGGCGTGATCGTGCGCTACACAGGATTCAACGATGAATGGGAGCGCCCGCGCCGTGAGCCAGCCAGAGCTTTCCATCCAGATAGGACCGGTTTGCATGAAGAATCCGGTCCTCACCGCCTCGGGCACTTGCGGCTACGGTCGCGAGTACGCGCCCTATTGCGATCTGGCGGCGCTCGGCGGCTTCACCACCAAGAGCGTCACGCTGCACCCGCGCAAGGGCAATCCACCGCAGCGCATCGTCGAGACGCCCGGCGGCATGCTCAACGCGATCGGTCTGGCCAACGTCGGTCTCAATGAGTTCATGCGGTCCAAGCTGCCGGAATGCGCCGCGCTCGGACCTGCCGTCTTTGTGAATGTCGCGGGGCACAGCATCGACGAATATGTCGAAGTGTGCCGCGCTCTTGACACCGCAACCGGCATTGCCGGCGTCGAGCTGAATGTCTCGTGCCCCAACGTGAAGGACGGTCTCACGTTCGGGACTGATCCCGGCCTGCTTCGCGAGCTGACGTCCGCCGTGCGCGCCGTCGTGCATCGCGGGGCGCTGATCGTGAAGCTCTCGCCGAATGTGACCGACATTCGCGAGACAGCTCGCGCCGCTGTCGATGCCGGAGCGGATGCACTGTCCATGATCAACACGTTTCTCGGCATGAAGATCGACATCCGCACGCGCCGACCGGTGCTGGCCAATCTGACCGGCGGCGTGAGCGGACCGGCCATCAAGCCGATGGCCGTTCAGATGATTCATCGCGTGTATGGCGCGATCGCCCGCGATGCCGGCGTTCCGATCATCGGCATGGGCGGCATTCGAACCTGGCATGACGCCGTGGAGTTCATGCTGGCGGGCGCTTCGGCCGTCGCATTGGGCACGGCGCTGTTTTCCCATCCCGATGCCCCATTGCGCGTGATCGACGGCATCCGACGCTATCTCATCGATAGCAACATGCCGTCGGTCCAGTCGCTGATCGGCGCGGCGCACTCCACTTAACCGGCGCTTATTTTGCGGGGAATTCATCCGGATCATTCGCGAAGGCGCGGGCCGTTTCCGGCGTGATGTGGCCGCCATCCAGCAGCCGGCGCAGATCGGCGTCGAGCGTAAACATGCCGTCCTGCCGGCCGCTCTGAATGGCTGAGTCGAGCGATTCGATCTTCCCGTTTCGAATGGCGTTGCGCACGGCGTAGTTTGCGGACATGACTTCCATCGCCAGTGCTCGCCGACCGCCGCGCGCCGCCGGCAGCAGATGCTGCGCGATGACGAAACGCAGGCTCATCGACAGCTGCGCTCGAATGTCGTCGTGCCGCTCGGTGGGGAAGAGATCAATCAGGCGCGTTATCGCGCCCTTGGCGTCGCGCGTGTGCATCGTCGCAAAAATGAGATGGCCGGTCTCGGCGGCGCTGATGGCCAGTTGCGCCGTCTCCATGTCGCGTATTTCGCCGACGAGGATCACGTCCGGATCCTGCCGCAAGCCGGATCGCAGGCCTTCGTAAAACGACGCAACGTCCAGGCCGACCTCGCGCTGCGTGATGATGCTGCCGCCGCTCTGGGGGTAGATGTACTCGATCGGCTCTTCGATCGTGATGATGCGGTTGCCCGACTTGGAATTGAGCATCTGGATCAAGGCCGCGAGGCTTGTCGTCTTTCCGCTGCCGGTGATGCCGGTTAGCAGGATCAGTCCGTCTTTTTGAGAAATCAGCCGGACGCCCAGTTCGGTCGAAAAGCCCAGTTCCGGTAGCGTGGGTATTCGCTCGGGGATCGCCCGGAAGCAAGCCCCCGGCGTGCCGCGGCTGGAGAAGACGTTGGCCCGAAAGCGCTTCACGCCTTGCGAAGAATCCATCTGAAGTGCGAAGTCCACGTCGCCGCCTGCGGCCGCGCGGGACTTTAAGACGTCGGGGAGGATGGATTCGATCATGCCGCGCACCTCGCTCGCGGCAACGGGTTCGACTTCGGCGGCTGACAGCAGCTCGCCGTGAATGCGAAAGGTCGCGCGATATCCGGGCACGAGATGCAAATCGGACGCCTCGCGATCGTGCATCGCATCGAGCAGTTTCCGCAGTGTCTCATTCATGGCGTGCCGCCTGATGTGGAATGGTTGGTCCGCGCGAAACCCGCATTGTGGGCGCGCCACGGGGTATGATACAAATCAATACGGCGGAAGTCGCACGGTTGCACGCGATATCAGCCGTGAATCGCCCACTTGATCATTTCGCCGATTTTCGGCGGTTTTCCCTGCATCAGCAGCCCCACGCGGAAAATGCGACCGGCCGCCCAGACGCACGCCAGCGCCAGACCGAGGCAGCCGATGATCGCGACCGGCGTCTGCCATGCCGGCACGGGCGCTTCCATGGCGTGCCGCATGGTCATGATCATGGGCGCCGTGAGGGGCACCAGCGAAAGCACCGTCGAGAGCAGACCGGTCGGATCGCGGATGATCGGCATCAGGAAGAAGAGCGGGATGATCATGGGAAACATGACCGGCATAATGAGGCTCTGGGCTTCCTTGAGTTCGTTGCAGCAAGCGCCGGCCGCGAGAAACATCGAACCATACATAAACATCGCCAGCGTCAAAAACACAACAAACCATGCGAGCAGCGCCGGATCGACCATGTCGGTCTTGCCGTAGTACATGGCGACGCCGTAGCCGCCGATCGCATAGATGCCCAGCAGCGTCATGGCGACGAGCGTATGGCCGAGCAGCTTGCCCAACATCAGGTCAAACGGCCGCATCGATCCGAGCAGCACCTCACTGATACGCTGCATTTTTTCTTCGAGAACGCCGTGTAGCAGCGGCTGGACGCCGATCATCAGCAGCATCCACATCAGCATCATGACCACAAAGGGCGCCATGAAGCCGGCGAAGATGTTGGACTCCTCGGCCTCTTTGATCTCGCCGGTTGCAGTTGTCGAAAGCAGCCCGAAGCTCTCGATTGACACCGGCGTCAGGGCCTCGCGAACGACGACGGGGTCCAGTCCGGCCGACATGAAGCGCACGGAACGCACGCGCTCGCCGATGACTTTTGACAGCCACTCCGGCAAGTCGCGATAGGTGCTCTTGTTGGTGTAATAGCGGACGAGTTTTGCGTCAGCGGCCGCGCCGGGCGTGAAGATGTTCGGATCGATCTCAACGACGGCGTAGAATTCTTCCTTCCGCACGCGATCGGAAAGTTCAAGCAACTGGGCGCGGCGGTCCTGGGCGGGCGGCATCTCAAACAGCTCAAACTTCGCCGACATCTGGCGGCGAGTCTCGGGATCAAAGATGTCTTTTTCGTTGCGCGCGGCCGCCGCCTCGTGCAGTTCGTTGAACATCCGACCACTGTGATCGACGACGGCGAGGCGCTTGATGCTGCTGTCGCCGCGCTTCTGCACCATCACCTGCACAAGCACGCTGCCCAACATCAGAATCGGCATGAGGATCACGCCGATGAGAAAGCCCTTGCTCCGGACGTTGGTCCGGTACTCTCGCGTTGAAACAGCCCAGACTTTGTTCATTCGGAAACTCCGCTCTTTCTTCCACCACTCAAGCAACTGCAACTCGCGAATGTTGAGCCTCGTTCAATCCGTGCCTGGCGGCCGGCGGCAAAATAGGCCCTTAAACCGCCGCGGTTTCTTCCTGGCGACCCGCCGGTCCGGCGATTCGCACAAAAATGTCATGCAGCGTCGGCGTGGCGATCTCAAAATGGCTGACGCGCCCGCGCGACATCAGCGCCGACAATACGGCCTGCGGATCGGCGCCGGGCGTCATGCGCAATTCCTGCAAACGGCCGTAGTTGTTAACGCGCTCGACGCCGGGGAGCGCCGTGAATGAGTCGCCATTGCCCTCGACGCGCACGCGGATCGTGTCGCTGCCGTATTGCTGTTTGATCGACTCGATGCTGCCATCGAGCACTTTGCCGCCCTTGAAGATCATGAACACAAAGTCGCACATTTTCTCGGCGACGCCCATGTCGTGCGTCGAGAAGATGATCGTTGCGCCGCGGCGTTTATGCTCCAGTATCGCGTCCTTGAGCACTTCCATGTTGACCGGGTCCAGCCCGGAGAACGGCTCATCGAGCACCAGCAGCTCCGGCTCGTGCAAAACCGTCGCGAGAAACTGGACCTTCTGCGCCATGCCCTTCGAAAGCGCCTCGACCTGCCGCGAGCCGACGCCCGCGAGATCAATGCGGCTCAGATACGTGTCGATGTCTTCATTCGTGACGCGGCGGCCCTTCAGTTCCGCGTAGAATTTCAGGATGTCGTAGACCTTCATCTTGCGATACAGCCCGCGCTCTTCCGGCAGATAACCAAGCCGGTCCGATGCGGCGGCGCTTTGGGTCACGTCGTCGCCCAATACGAAGACGCGCCCGCGATCGGGATGAATGATGCGCATGATCATGCGCAGCGTCGTCGTCTTGCCGGAGCCGTTCGGTCCGATGAACCCGTATACCGTTCCACCGGGCACGCTCAGCGACAAGTCGTCGACGGCCTTTGTCGCGCCGTAGGTCTTGCTGACGCCTTCAAGTCGAACCGCCTCAGTCATATAGGTTTCCCGTACTTCGTGGCAGAAATGCGCCTTGCTCGCCACCCACACGTACTAACGCGAACGTGACTCCGCGTTCACGCCAGGCGACGCGCGATTCGAATCGCCGGACGATTTTGTAACCAGCGTCGTCGCGGTTTCGACCCACGGTATCTTACGCCCAACCCAGCGTCGCGCCGAGTTTGTTCACGGCCAGCGCGCCGCCATATGCGAGCACCGACATATAGGCAAACATGAACGCCGGCCACTTCCATGTCCCCGTCTCGCGGCGAACGATTGCAAGCGTGCTCACGCATTGACACGCCAGCACATAGAACACCATCAGTCCCACGCCGACGCGCGGCGTGAGAATGACTCGACCGTCGGGCCACTCAGCCGCCGCCAGCCGCTCGCGCAGCGCCTCGGATGACTCGTCGGCTTCGCCGACGGAGAACACGATGCCCATCGTTCCGACAAAAACTTCACGCGCGAAGAAGGATGACAGGATGCCGACACCCAGCCGCCAGTCATAGCCCAGAGGCTCGATCGCCGGCTCGATGAATCGGCCCATGCGCCCGAGATAGCTCTGCCGGCGCTGTTCGCTTGCGAGCACGTTGTCATAGTTCGACTCGTCGTTGCCGGTTGTTTCCGCGATGCGCGCCTGCACCTCCGGCGGCAGCGCCGTCGCATCAAGACGCGGAAAATAGCACAACGCCCAGATGACGATGCACACCGCGAAGATCGTCGTGCCCGCGCCGGTGAGAAACAGCTTGCTCCGATCCCACATCGTCCGAATCACCGAGCGGACCTGCGGCAGATGATACGGCGGAAGCTCCATGATAAACGTCGGTGTCGGCCCCTTCAGCAAGGTCTTTTTGAAGATCACGGCCATGACCAGTGCCGTGATGGTTCCCAGCGCATACATGCCGAACATCACACCGGCCTTCAGCCACAGTCGATCGCCGAAGACGGCCGCGATGACGATGAGATAAACCGGCAGCCGCGCGCAGCAGCTCA
>CAZRFP010000053.1:0-25150 GCA_964599535.1 uncultured Planctomycetaceae bacterium | reverse complement strand
CCGCGCGTGGGTGTCCTGACGTTTTGGCTTGGAACGCCTCAAGTAGCCTGTTTCAACCCGGCTTGGGCGGACCTTCCTTTTCTTCGCCTTCGTCCTTTTCGATTGTTGACGTCAGGCCGTCGATCAAAGCGTCGCCGGCCTCATGGAGTTTGCCGGCCTTTTCGAGCTTCTCCTGTATCTCGCCTGCATGACGAGCCTTATCGAGCATCTCGGCGGCGTCGATCTGGTTTCGCTCGTAAAGCGACCAAAGGTGGTCGTCCAGGAGCTGCATGCCGTACTTCTTGCCGGTTTGGATGGCCGAGTCGATGCGGAAAGTCTTGTTCTCGCGAATCAAGTTGGAAATAGCCGGCGTCACAACGAGAAACTCGTAGGCCGCCACCATGCCGGATGGCTTGCGCGGCATGAGTGCCTGCGACAATATCGCGATCAGCGACGTGGAAAGCTGCACGCGAATCTGATCCTGCTGCTCGTGCGGAAAGGCGTCGATGATTCGGTTGACCGTGCCCTGGCAACCGGTCGTGTGCAATGTCGAGAACACAAGGTGGCCGGTTTCGGCTGCGAGAATGGCGTTTGAGATGGTCTCGAGGTCTCGCATTTCACCGACCAGAATGACGTCCGGATCGGATCGCAGCACGCGGCGGAGAGCCTCGGCAAAGCTGGGCACGTCGTTGCCGACTTCGCGCTGATTGACGAGGCTCTTTTTATGTGTGTGGTAGTATTCGATCGGATCCTCAACCGTGACGATGTGTCGATCCAGTTCGATGTTGATGTAATTCAGCATTGACGCCAGCGTTGTCGTTTTGCCGGAACCCGTCGGACCGGTCACGAGGAACAAACCGCGCGGCCGGCGGCACAGAGCGCGGCAGATCGGCGGCAGACCGATCTGCTCAAACGTCAGAAATTTGGAGGGAATCAGGCGCAACACCATCGTGATGTTGCCCTTCTGTCGGAAGACGGACACGCGGAATCGACCGGCGTCGCCAAAGGCGAAACCGAAGTCGGTGCCGCCTTCTTCTTGTAATTCCTGCTGGTTGCGATCCGGCGTGATCGACTTCATCAGGGCGACGGTGTCTTCGGGTTCCAGCACTTTCGTCTCAAGCTGGCGAAGCCGGCCGTGCAGCCGAAGGACAGGTGGGCGCCCCACTGACAAGTGAATGTCCGAGGCTCCGCGCTTGATGCACGTTTCAAGAATGCGGTCGATATGAAGTGATGCCATTCTGATGAATCCGTATCAGTGCGATCGCCGCAAGGCGAATGCGCCGGTTACAGGCTCGAATATCGCCGGTCCGCGCCGGCTGGGCGGACCGATTCAAACCCCCTGACTGTTCTAATCCAATCCGACTTCCGCCTGCGTCAGGCGGGCCAACTCCTCAAGCGTGGTCATGCCGCGCAGGATTTTCTTCTGTCCGTCCTGAAGCAGCGAGTTCATGCCCGTCGCCTTGGCCGCGCGACGCAGATCGGCCAGGCCGGCGCGGGCGAACGCCAGCTCTCGCAATTCCGAGTTCATTTGCAGCATCTCGAAGATGCCCTGCCGTCCACGATAGCCGGAGTTGTTGCAGTGCGCGCAGCCGACGGCTTTATAGATTGTCTTGCCTTCGAGTTGTTCGGGCTTCATGCCGACGACTTTCATGAACTGTTTGTCCGGATTCTCGTCCGGAACCTTGCATTCGCGACAGAGCACGCGTACCAGCCGCTGCGCCATGATGGCCTGAATGCTGCTGGCAACGAGGAACGGCTTGACGCCCATGTCGATGAGGCGCGTGAGCGCGCTGGGAGCGTCGTTCGTATGAAGCGTCGAGAACACGAGGTGGCCGGTCAAGGCCGCCTGAATGGCGATTTCGCCGACTTCGAGGTCTCGGATTTCACCGACGAGGATGATGTTCGGCGCCTGTCGCAGCATCGAACGCAAAATAGTGGGAAAGCCCAGACCGATATCCTCTTTCACCTGGCATTGGTTCATGCCGGGAAAGACGTACTCGACAGGGTCTTCTGCCGTGATGATTTTCTTGTCCGGACGATTCAGTTCCTGAAGCGCGGCGTACAGCGTCGTCGTCTTGCCGGAACCCGTCGGACCGGTGACCAGGAAGATGCCGTTGGGCCGCTGAATGATCTTGACGAATCGCTCATAGTCTTCCGGCTCAAAGCCGAGCTGCTGAATGCCCACGGCCGCCGAATCCGGCCGAAGTATACGCATGACCACCGATTCGCCGTGAACGCCCGGGCAGACGGCCACGCGGAAGTCAATATCCTTGCCGCCGATGCGCATCTTGATGCGACCATCCTGCGGGACGCGCTTTTCGGCGATGTCGGTGCCGGACATGATCTTAATGCGCGTAAGCGTTGCGTTTTGCAGTCGTTTCGGGATATTTTCGCGCTCGACGCAGACGCCGTCGATGCGATAGCGCACGCGGACGCGGTCGGTCATCGGCTCGACATGAATATCGCTCGCTCGAGTGCGGACGGCTTCGGCGATCATCATATTGATGAGCTTGATAATCGGCGCATCGCCTTCGTCGCCCGTGTCCTTCTTCTCCTTGGCATCCATGTCGAGCGAGGCGTCGACGGATGCGTCGAGGCTTCGCGAGAGTTCGTCGAGTGATGCTTCAGGACCCTTGAGGTACTTTTCGATGTAGTTACGTATGCGCGATCGCGGCGCGAGGACCGGCTCGATGTCCGTCACGCCGAGGCGAAATCGCAGCATGTCAATCGTATCGAGATCAAGCGGATCGGGAATAACCACGCGCAGCTTGCCGTTCGTGCTGCTGAGCGGAAGGATGTCGTTGGCCTTGATGATCTTTTCCGGTATGAGGCTCAAGGCCTCGGGGCTGACGTTGGCGCGCGAGACTTCGACGTATTCCATCCCATGCTGCGACGCCAAGGCCTTCATCACGTCTTCTTCGGAGGCCAGTTGCAGTTCGATCAGCGCTTCGCCGATGCGCTTGCCGCTTGACAGCGCGTACTCGGCGGCGCGGTCTGCATCGGCCTTCGAAACCAGATTCTGTTCCTGAAGGAGGATACCCAGTGTTTGTCGTTTGCGTGCCATGCCTTGTCTTCCCTGGGCGCATGCGGGTGTTGCGCGGGCCGGGCCGGTGTGATGCGTGTCGCTTGTCGAAAGCCGATGATCCCGTTGCAGCGCCGAGCTTTGGCCGAGGGACCGCATACGCATCGTACACGGAACAAGCGGCCGTCTCGGGCCGCACGGGCCTTCGAACCGCGGTTGGTGCTTCTCCCCCCACATCTTATGCCGAATCGCCGGTCCGATCAAAGGGGCCTCTCGGAAAGCGCGATGCGAAGCGGCCCCTCCATTTCACAGTATTCCCTTTTCCCCTGGAGCCTGCTTCTTCAGCGAGCCAATCGAATGCTTACGACCCTACGGATCGGCCGATAAAGACCGGCGTGCTTCTGATATGGGACAGTCGAGCGTCTGATCATCGTTCGGTTACCATAAGGGCAACCGGGGCAGCGTTGATGACGTAAATGAAACCACCATTTACAACTGCGGATAGACTCACTTTTCAGCGTCAGGAATTCCCTCGCGCCGGATAACGCGATCGATCCGCTTTGCGAGCATCCCATTTGAATCGTAAGTAAAGATGGGAATTCTGCGCAAACAGGACAAAGCATGTTGTCACGGATGAATAAGTTCAGACGATTTCTTTTCGGACTAGGTCGTCGACGGAGCCTGACCTGGCCGATGGTCTGCGCGCTGGTCTCGGTCATGCTGTGCGCGTCGCCTGCGTGTGATTCGATCAGCGACGATCAGACAGACATGGACGATTTCGATCTCCTGGACTTGCTCCCAACGGGTGGCGGCGATGAAAACACCGTTAGTCCCGAACCGCCCGACCCTGATGAGCCGGATACGGATCAAAGTCTCGCCCCGAAGAAAGGCCCGCCCGCCGGCGGCCGCACGCCTCAGTGGCCTCTCAAGACGCAGCGCAAGCTCTACACTCCCGCCCAGATCATGCAGGCTCAGTTGCTTGTGAACACAGTTCCCGCGGCCATCGGTCTGAAGAACTCCATTTTGTCGCGGGCGAACTACTGGCTGACCGTCCCGGATGAGCAGCTTCATCTAATCATACCAGATCAGCGCGTGCCACGGGCCGTCGACGTATCGGCATCGTCCATTGGGTGTCCTGTTCATGGCACGGCGGTATACTCGCATGGCACCTATCCGTGGATACTCGACAAGGAGCGGCCCTACCAGATCAAGTGCCCCATCGGACAGGAAGTTTACCCGTCGAATGACTTTGTTTCGTATTACCAGTCGGGCATGAACGATCCATCGCTGCTGACAGGGACGCACGCCGACAATGGCTACGGCTGGCAACATTCGTCCGGCGCGAAATACTGGTTTGTCGCTTATGCCGCACATTGGCATTTCCGTTCCACTTTTGTCCCGGCAGCTCAAGACCTCGCACGGGCCTATGCCCTGACCGGCAATCGGGACTACGCCCGAAAGGCGATTGTCATACTCGACAGGATTGCCGCCACCTACCCTCTCATGAACTATCGCACGCAGTCCCGCGACAGCCTGACCACGGGACCCAAGCCGGGCAAGATTCTCAACTCGTTCTGGGAAGCGCTTCTCGTACGAGATTTGGTCATGGCGTATGATTTGGTGTTTGAAACACTCGTTGGGTCAAACCCCATTTCCCTGCCGTGGCGAACGAGTCTTGAGATTCGCCAGAACATCGAAGCCAATTTGATGGAGGAAGCCTTCGATGCCTACGACTCCATCGATATCGACGGCAACTATGGCAACCACCAGAGCTGCCTTGTACACACGGCCATCGTTCGCAACGCCCAAGCCGGGATCGACCGGATGATCGATCGTGTTTTTCGCGTATCGGGCGTTGTTGCGCGATATGAGGGCTTTGACTACGCGCTCTACAATCTGGTTTTCAAGGATGGATTGCCGTACGAAACAGCGCCTTTCTACAACGGTGTTTGGGTGACGAACTTCGGTTTGATTACCGAAGTCGCGCCGCTTGCGGGCATCGATCCGTTCTCGTACGAGCGCATGCCTCGCATCTTCGACGCGCCCCTGGACCTGCTCTGCGCCCAGCAATTCACGCCGTCCAACGGAGATTCCGGCAGCGTCTATTCCCAGGAGATGTTGCCCCATGTTGACGCATATGAATCGGCCTATCGCGCCATACGCCGTCAGTCATACGCATGGACGCTCTACAACCGGGGGGCGCTGACCGATCCGGCTTACCAGACATTTCCGGCGCTCTTCGTGGAGAATATCGACGCCGAGGCGATCGCCGCTGCCGTCGGTTACGATCCCGTGCATCAAAGCCGTGTGCTCGACGGCTACGGCATGGCCATTCTGAACAACAGCGCCGACACTGCGGCCGTGAGCATGTACTACGGCATTCGCGGTAACCACGGACACAAGGATCGACTCAATATCGAACTCTTCGCCAACGGGTCGCGCATCTCACCCGATCTGGGATATCCCGATTTCGCCAACAGCACAACGCCCGGCCGATTCGCGTGGACCTCCAACACCATTAGTCACAACACCGTGGTCGTCGACGGCGTACCCCAGACCGGCAACGACCGCGCACATGTGCTCCGCTTCCACAAAGGCAATGGCGTGAGCCTTGTCGATGTCGATGCCCGGACGAGCTACCCGAACACGACGCAATATCGCCGCCAGCTTGTCTTTGTCGATGTCGGGCAGAATGCCTATCTCGTCGATGTCTTTCGTGTCGCAGGCGGCGGAAACCATGTTTTGAGTCTGCACGGCCACGAAGGCACATTCTCACTGACCGGCGCAACGCTTGCGGCCGTTAATGCACAGGGAACACTCGCCGGTCCTACTACAGGTTACGGTGAAAACAACAGCCAGCCGCCAGGTCCTCCTAACTACAACACGTTCATGAGCGGCTATTCGTTCCTCTACAACTGGCAAAATGCGATTCCGAATGCCGTCGTGACGGCCCATTGGAGCCACCTCGACGGGAGCATGTTACGCGCTCATGTCGCGCCGAACGATGGGCAGGAATTGGTCGTCGCCGATGCCCGCGTATCGCCGCTGCTGAAGATCCCGACGATATTGAAATACGTCTTGCTGCGGCGCATGGCTGACGCCGATGGCACCTGCTTCGTCACCGTCTGGGAACTGGCCAACAGCCCCATCATCACCGGCCCGGTCACGGTCAGTACGGATGCAGCCCTCGGTGCAGGCGCCGATCACGTTGCGGTCGTCACGGTACCGCGCGGCGCGTACACGGACCTCATCGCGGTCGCACCCGCCCCGGGAACGACATACTCGCTCGAATCCGGCCTGACGAGCGACGCGGCCGTTTGTATGGTGTCGAAAGAAGGCGCGACGATTCGCCGAATCCTTGCCGCCGGTGGCACGCACGTCACCGGAGCGCAGTCGATCAGCATCCCCGCGACGCTCACGGGAACGATCGCCACGGTCAACTATGCCAACAAGACGATCACCGTCAACACGGGCGATTCAACAGTGAATGCCGCATCCCTCGTCGGAAAGTCGGTCCGGATCTACAACGCGATGCACGGTTCGCTCTGGACCATCGGTTCGGCATCGCGCAGCGGAACCGTCCTGACGCTGACGCTTTCTGGCGCTGAAGTCTTCACCGGCCGCATCAAGCCGACGCAGATATTCACCTCGCCGCCTGAAGTACGCACGACAACCAGCACGCTCTATCCTTCGGACATGCCGGGCATGTATCTCGTGACACGCGATCTGGCATACGCCCATCGCATCGAGTCCACGAATTCGTATCAGCGGTATTTTCTGGCCGCCGGCACGAACATGACACCGTTCTCGAACGCGGTATCCAACGGCGACTACGTCTGGATCGCTGATTTCGGCGTCGGCGACACGGTCGAAATCGAGCGCGTCGGCGACGCGCAGTTTTGACGCCGCGATGAGATCAGCGCTTTCGCATCCAGGCCCGAATCTCCTCGGTTTCTCGATTCCAGTCTGACCCGAGTCGCCGCTGCAGAAACGCGGCATAGATCAAATCGATCGTCTGCGCGAGGTGTCGAACCTGCTCGATGCGCTCCTCCGCCTTCGCGCGGCCGGTGCCCGGCGAATGACCATTGCCGTCTTCGCCCATGTGGTCGTCGTACTTCGGCAGTACGCCCGATGAGATGTTGAACGTCTCGGCCTGCAGAACCAGCGCGTATTGCTGGCCTTGCCGCGAAACGAGAAGCCCAGCTTTGCGCGGCAGCTTTCCCGATTGAATGGCCCGCCGCGCTTCGGGAAGGGTCGTCGGGCCGTCGCAGGTGATGACCTCCTTGCCGGTCTGGGCGCGGGGGCACTCCAGGGCGAGTTGTTTGACGATCATGACCGAGGCTTCCGTTCCATCGGACAGCTTGATCGTGTCCTCCCGTTCGGCCAGATGAAACCAAAGCCAGAGTAGAAACTCATTGCCGAGAAAGTCGCGCGAGTGCGGATCACTCGACGTCCAATAGACCTCCGGCGCGCCGTGGTCCTCCGCCGGATCGACAAACAGCGTCGGCTGAAGATTCTCCATCTTGCGGGCGACGCCTTTGTCTTCTGCCCAGGCCTGCGCGCGCTGGCCTGCGGTCATCGGCTCAAGCCGCTTGGCAAACGTATCCTTGAACAGCACATGCAGTCGCTCGTGGAAGGCCGGCGTCGTCGCGCCGACATAGAGCACATCACTGCGCGAATCCAGCAGAATCGGGCTTTGCCGGAGGGATCGATAGCGACCCTGCTTGATTTCCTGATCGGCGCGTTTCTTCGCAGCTTCCTTGGCTTGCTTGCGAAGCTTGCTTCCCGCGCGGCCGTTGCCTTCTTCTCGATGCAGCGCGTCAAGCTCAAGCTGAACATATGCCCGCAGCAAATCAGGCGGGATGCGGCTGGCGTCGACGCGCATGCCGATATGCAGGCAGTCCAACAGCACGTTCTTCTCAACATCGAAGTCGATATCGAGCAGATGCCGACCGCCGATCCAGCCGGCCTCAACGTTGTCGGAGCGCATGACGCGATCGGTGCCGATACGGTGCTCGCGAAATTTCTCGAGCAGGTTTTCATCCAGCCGGCGCGGTCCGCCTCCGGCAATGCGAAATCGCGAAAAACTGACGGTCCCGGATAAGAAAGGCATCGGGCTGACTCCGAATAGAATGCAGATAAGAACGCCCGACGATCCACGAGTCGAGCGGGGCGAGGATGCTAATTGGCTCGCGTGCAACCGTCAACGAAAGAACGAGAATCGTGAGACGGCCACGCGACTTATACGTATAATCCCGTCAGTCATGATGAGCTTGGAGACGCATCACATGAAGACAATTCACATCTTCACAGTCGGCATCGCACTAATGACCACGGCATCGGCCACGGTTTACGGCGATCAGCCGCCGGCGAATCATCCGCATGTTCCGCCCGAGGTCGTCGCACAGGCGCGCCGCGCTGTCAATCGCGGCTTGGCATATCTCCGCGCCGCACAGGATCGAAACGGCGGCTGGACCACGGAGCGCTACGGACCGGCCGTCACCGCCCTTGTCGCGCAGGCCTTCGCTCGTGACGCGAGTTACGGCCCGAAACATCCCGTCGTCGAACGCGCCGTCGCGCGCATGCTGCAATACGAACAGACCGACGGCGGCATCTACGATCGCCGCCAGGATTTAGCCAACTATCAGACATCGGTCGTGCTGTCGTGCATCGCGGAATTGCGCGGCGACACACATGTCGCTCGAATCGCCAAGGCGCAGCAATTCCTGACTCAACTGCAATACGGCTCCGACGACCGTATCGACGACACCAACAACTGGTACGGCGGCGCGGGTTACAGCAGCACCAAACGGCCCGATTTGTCGAACACGCAGATGATGCTCGAAGCGCTGCATGCCAGCGGTCTGTCCAAGGATGATCCGGTTTATCAGCGGGCACTGCGGTTTATCACGCGCTGCCAGAACAACGACGAAACGAACGATCAGCCGTTCGCCGACGGCGCGTCCGACGGGGGCTTTATCTACACCGCCGCCGACGGAGGTCTTTCCAAGGCCAATCCGTCGATCGAGTTGAAAAAGTCCCGGCCGATTTCGTACGGGTCGATGAGCTATGCGGGCTTTAAGAGCATGTTGTATGCGGATGTTTCGCGTGACGATCCGCGGATCGAGGCCTGCCTGCGGTGGATTCGCGCGAATTACACGGTCGATGTGAACCCCGGGATGCGCGGGAACGCCGCGCGCGAGGGGCTTTACTATTATTACCATGTCTTCGCCAAGGCGCTCGATGCATGGGGCGAACCGCTGATCGTCGATGACAAGGGCGTGTCGCACAACTGGCGACTGGACTTGTGCCGCAAGCTCGTCTTGCTGCAGAACAAGGATGGAAGCTGGTCCAACGAGCGCACGCGCTGGCTGGAGGGAGATGAGAACTACGTCACCGCCCTGGCGATCCTCTCGATCCAGACGGCACTCGATGGATCGGGTTTCCCCGCTCGACCAACGACCAACAGCGAGCCCATAAAGTGACGCCCGCGCGCTTCAAGGCTTGTGCATTTCGTATGTGTCAATCACCGCGCCAGTCTCGTCAAGCTGTCGGATCGTGAGCCTGTCATGGGTCACATCAACGCATGTGAAACTCAGCACTTGATCGTTGTAGTGCCGGATGTACTCGGGCGGCGGCAGCGTCTCCGGATAGCGCCGCGCACCGCCTGCGCCGGTCGTGATGTACACTACGCCCTTGCCATCTGACACGATTTCGTCGCGTTGAATCGGGGCCGTACGCTCGTATAGATGGTTGTGGCCCGCGAACACCACGTCGACGCCGCACGATTCGATCACCTCGGCAAACGCCTCTTTGACGAATGCAGCGCCGTCGGCGCTGTGGGCGCTGCCGGTGTAGTAGGGATGGTGGAAATAGACGAATTTCCACTTTGCATCACAGTCAGTCAGGGCCGTGCGCAGCCACGGTGCGACGACCATCTTCATCTCTTCATGCGTGATCGCGCCGCTGTGCTTCTTCAGATTCGTATCCAGCGCGACGAAGCGTGCATCGCCATAGTCGAAGTAGTAGTTCCGCTCCGGTTCGATGCCCGCCGGACCATTGGCCGGCAGGACGAACTCTTCCAACAGCGGCGCGCCCCTGTCCGTCGCGACATCATGATTGCCAAGGCACGGCATGAACGGAATCGTCGGCAGGATCGACGCGTTCGGCTCGTAGAAGTTCAGCGGATAGTCTCGCTTGGCGCCGGCCGGATAGATCAGATCGCCGACATGGATGATGACGTGTGACTGCTGTTTGGCAATCAATTCCGCCAATGCGGTCTGCGCGTTGCCGCCGATGCCAGAGTCACCAAAGGCGATGAATCGAAACGCTCCACCGCCCCGCCTGGGGGCGCTGCGATACGTGTGTGGACCGGAAAGCAACACACGGCGTCCCAGTGCACCTTCATTAAAGATCTCGTATTGATAGGCCATGCCCGGTCGAAGTCCGGTCATTTCGCCGACGTACCGTCCATTGACCGGTTTCAGGCGTTGTTCGGCTGTGCTGCCGTTCGGTGTCGTGAATCGAATCCAACCAGTCGGTCTCGCTGCGCTGGCGGTCCAGACGACCGTCAGGCAATCGGGAGCGTGCATCTGGACCATCGGTCCGAGCAAAAGCCTGGGTTGTGACTTTTGGTCGTATTGATAAAGCGCGACACCGGCCGTCGACGTGATGATGACGATCACCGGTGCTACGCGGCGGAACATCGAAATCGGCTTCTTTCTTGATGCGGCCGGTTGATCGGTGCTTTCGGGCATGAAACGTCCTATCTCGGCTCAGGCGCGTCACTATTCGTGAGGCGTAACTTCAGTTTACGTTGCCAGCGGCGATGAGTCGAATTATAGTGAAACAGAGAATTGGAGAAATCGTATGTCTATCGCAGAAACGACGCTGTCCATCGAAGAGATTGAGAACCGCTTTAACTCGATCCGGGACTCTCTTTGACTTGCCGACCAAGAAGGCGGAGCTTGCCGAATTAGAAGAGCGAATGGGCCGGCCCGGTTTCTGGGATCAGCCCGACGCTCAGGATTTCGTCGCCAAGCTGAAGTCACTCAAGGGCGTGATTGATCCCGTTGAGCAGCTTGGGCAGCGAATTGACGATTTACGCGTGCTTTACGAGCTGGCCGACGCCGAAGACGATGCCGCGGCGCGCGCCGATGCCGACGCCGATCGCGTCGCTATCGCCGCTCAGCTCGAAAAAGTGTCGTTAATGACGCTGCTTTCCGGTCCGAACGACTCGCGCGATTGCTACTTCAGCATTCAGGCGGGCGCCGGCGGCACCGAGGCCTGCGATTGGGCTTCAATGCTCTTCCGCATGTACCTCCGCTACTTCGAAGCGCAGGGCTGGAAGGTCGAGGAGCTGTCGCGCAGCGACGGCGATGAGGCGGGCATTCAATCCGTTGATTTGATCGTCAAGGCGCCGTATGCCTACGGCTATCTCAGCACGGAGATCGGCGTGCATCGGCTGGTCCGCATCAGTCCGTTTAACGCCCAGGGCAAGCGCCAGACAAGCTTCGCGGCGGTTGATGTCGCGCCCGTCTTTCCAGAAACCAAGATCGAGCTTCCCGAGAAAGACCTTGAAATCATCACCTTCTGTCGGAGCAGCGGCGCGGGCGGGCAGAATGTCAACAAAGTCGCGACGGCCGTGCGCATCAAGCACAAGCCGTCAGGACTTGTCGTGGAATGCACCAACGAACGAAGCCAGGCCCAGAACAAGCGCGGGGCGATGAACATCCTCATGTCCAAGCTCGAGCAGATCGAGGAGACCAAGCGCGATGCGCAAATGGCGAGTATCTACGACGCAAAAGGCCAGATCGCATGGGGGAGCCAGATACGCAATTATGTGCTGGACGATCCCCGCGTGAAGGACCTGCGCACCGGCCACGAAGTGGGCAATCCGGAAAAGGTGCTCGATGGAGATATACAACCCTTCATCGACGCCATGCTGCGAAAGCGCGCCGAGCGGCGTCATTTGGCAAAGTAACCGTAACGAGAGCTTCCCGTGTAATGGAATGAGCTACGGACAGCCTGAGTTTAACAAGCATTCAACGAAGCCCGTAACGTCGGCGCCGTCGGCCGATCCGTCGCGATTGATGTCCACGGCACAGCGCAAATCAGTTGAAACGCTGTCGACCAGCAGCGCCTCGATAAACGGAACGACATCATCGAGCGTGACTTGCCCGTCGAGGTTGGCATCGCCTCGGCGGATGCCGTTGTATCGCCCGATCAATTGTATCGCGAAATTCAAGACTTCATCGCGGCAATACGTCTGGCAACTTTGACCAAAGCGAGCGCAGCCCGGAATCCAGCCGAAAAGCGCGCGCTCCCAAATCCACGTGGTCGTCGCGCCCGTCGTATCGTTAAAGACCTCGACAAAATAATCACCGACGCCAAGACTCAACGCCGCTGGCAGTGGCACCCAGTATTCATATTCATTCACGCCAAGGAATATGCTCCCCGTTTGAAAGCGATCGGCCGCTAGTCCCGAATACGATGCCAACAACGTACCGGGTACGCCCGCGGCGGCCGTATAGAAATTGACCGTAAAGGAATCCGGAACAGGCGTATTGCCGGTATAAGCGCCCCAGAGTCGTACCGACTCGATCTCGACCGCGCGAATCAGCTTGAAATCTTCCGCGAGCTTGTTGATGCCAAGCGATGGATGTGGATCGGCATCGCTCAGGCCTCCCGTTGACTTGTTCGGCGTCTGACTCAATATGATCGCCGCGGAGTTGCCAAGCTGTGCGTCCATCTCATCGGGTATGCCGTTGGCGTCGCAGTCGCCGCTGCTGGCACAACCGTAAATACGCAGATCGTCGACATACCACCCCGTGAACCCGAAGCAGCCGTCCTTCCCGAAATCAAAGCGCACCTGCACGGTATCTCCGGCCACGGCAAATGGCCCGATATCCACAAGAGACGCGCCCCAGCGGCCGCCGACGCCGGTGAAGCTGATTTGGCCGCCAATCGGGTTGGTGTTGTTGATCTGTGCGGGAAAGAGCGAAGTATTGTATCGGTTATGAAAAAACGCGACGGCCGGCAGCAATTGCCAGTCACCGCCGTTCACGCGGATTGACGTATTTCCACCGTCGAAGCGCGGTTCGCTCTCCATGAAATGCGTGAACTCCAACGTAAGCGTTTCAAGTCCGGCGGGAATGACGATCGGCGGGCTGATAAGCGAATGCACGCCCTCCTCGTTGATTTCACTCTCACAGTCGCCGATGTTGGGATTGTCGCAAAACCATGCCGTGCCGGGCCGATCAAACGGAAGCGAACTGACAAGCTGCCAGTCGTAAGGTGTCGCGATCGCTGTATTCTCGACCGTCCAGCCCCCCATGCCGTTCTCAAATTCGTCGGAGAAGACGATGATCGGGGTGGTACAGGTTGGCGGAGCGGAAGAATCGAGCACCGGCACCGACTTCCCACATGCGCCGGCCGTATTCAATTCGACCGCAAGGAGCGCCTTGTTAACCTCCGCCGCATCTGCGGCGGTGATGGTGCTCTCCGAAGGCAGTCCTGTTCGCGGATCGAGCGGCGTTGTATCCACGAGGTCCGACGCGGCTTGATTGATCGCGTAGTACGCATCCTGGAAATCGGAAGCGACAGTCAGGTAGACCGTTAAAGCGCGATACCAGATCGCCCCGGCCTTGATGGGGCCGATCCCGATGACGGTCTGGCCATTAAACGTCTTTCCGTCGCAGGCGATGGCGAAGGCGTGGTTCAAAACGCCGCTGCCGCTGTGGACACCTCCGGCATCCAGTGGATTGCAAGTCTGAAGCGGCGCGTTGGCTCGATCCGGATGTTGAAAGCAGCCAGGTCGCCACATGTCGCGCAATCCGGCATTCCATACCGACGAATCCTCGCCGATCAGCCATCGAACGCCGTCGGGATGTCCGTCGGTGCGAAGGCTGCAAAGATTCGGCGCGCGTGCATTGTTGGGTGCATCGACGCCCGGCCCCGACGGATGCGCCGTCCAGGGCGTTACACCACCGCTTCCCACGAACGCCGAATCGCTGTTGAACAGGTCTACCAGTTCTCCAAAGATGTCGGAAAAGCTCTCGTTAAGCTGACCAGGCTGATTCTGATAGATCAGGTTCGCGGAATACTGCGTCACGCCGTGCGTCAGCTCATGCGCGACGATGTCGTCGTATGTCGTGCCCTGGCAGAACCACATCCGCCGATGAATAAAACTCCACGACGCGTTCGGCGCCGTCGCGCAAGTTAAAAAGTTGTAATACGCGCTGGCAATCATCGGCGATCCTTGATCGTCAAAACTATCGCGGCCGAAGCCCAGCAGGAAATAGTCGTATGTATCGCCAAGATAGTCGTACAGCCGGTCGATCTCCGGATCACCATTGGGTGGAGAACCCTCGTCACGTATCAGTCCACCTGGAAGTTCGGGCGTGCCGTGGGCGTCATATATCTCGCGATACAGCGCCGTGCAGTTGAGGGACCAGCGGTCGAGCACTTCTCCGGTCATGGCGTCGACAAACACGGCCTCTTCGCGATGCACCGGGGCATCTTCGACAATAATGTAATGAGCCAACCGCGCGCCCAGCGAAGCATCGCCATACCAGCCGGGATCGACGATGACGAGTTCTGCGGACCAGGCGCGCGGCTCGAAGCCGCCGACGAGATCGACCGCCACCGTCTCGGCTTCGTCTGAACTGATCGTCGGAATATTCGGTATCGCGTCTCCGATCGGATAATAGCGGCCGTTCGCGGAGCGAAGATCGCCGTTCGCATCAAAATGCAGGCGCAGCACGCCAGAGAAGACTTCGATGTCGTTGTGTACTTGCTGAAACTCAACATGCGTCCAGCCAAGTCTGTCGACATGCACCTTGGTTCGGCGAAGCTGCGATTCAGGCGAGTTGATTCGAAAGACCGGAGCGACGGCATTCAGCGCAGCGAGAATCACATCGTCGGCTACGGCAGCCGCGCTCTGCGGGGAAAATGCCGCTGTCGTGAAGGCCGGTCCCGCCGTCGCATTTGCGTCGTAAGGGAAATGCCAAATCGTCAGGCCGGTCGGTCGATGTATGATGCGCGACGCATCGCCCAGAGCGGCCGTCGGACTTCCGGCAATCGCTAAACCAGAAATGAGTAGCAAAAACCAACTTGCGCGCCGTGTAATCGAAGCGCTGGTTACGGGCGTGGTCGAGCGGACCGGTTGTGCCGGTTTTATCTTGTTCATGCTTCCCCCTCCCGTGCGCATTCGATCAACGGGTTCGTTGGAGCGGCGCAAACATTCAACACGATCGAAGCATCAAAGCCAGGCACTCAACGATTGCCCTCGTGTAAGACCTTTCAAGGGCAACGAAGAACATTCTAGCACGAAAAGTCGATACTCGTCACAACGGCGGCGGCTCTTACAGCAACTTCACCGATATGGCTGAGAGAGTAACCAGGGGCCGCGTCGTGCGATTTGAGCCAGGCTCGTCGACAGGGCCATCCTCGTGAGCCGGCGGTTTAATCGGTGACACGGCCTAATTCGGCGGATTCGTCAGAAGGGCGTCGATCAACTGCGGCACATCGCAAACAGAAACGGTGCCGTCTCGATTCATATCCGCGGCCCAAGCCTGTTGAAGTGGAATGAGATCATCGCTCGGACGCATGATCATCTGAACGAATAGGAGCAGGTCCAGCCCCGTGATTTGGCCGTCGCCGTCGAGATCACCAGTTCCCTGCAGGTGCCAGGGCATGGCCGTACCCCAGAGTGCCGGCCCCAAAATCAGAAATATGTCGTCTTCATCGATGCGACCGTCGCCTGACATGTCCGCATTCGCGATGAGAATGGGATCGTCGATGATGCCGGCGTAAATTTGTGACAACAAAACAATATCCACGCCGTCGACGACACCGTTGCCGTCAATATCGCCGTTGCCTGCAGGCGGGCGAGGCTCGACGGGAAACCAGTTCGGCACACGAAGAAACGGATCGCCCACAAGCGTCCACATCCAGTCATTCAACGGATTGCAGAGAAAAAATGATTCGCCAAGCGTCCAGCCCTCTCGCAGGCAGCCGACCAGAATCTTGGGCAGCGGAGCGGCGTACTGCGGCTCACCGGTCGAGCCGATGCCCGCTGCATAGCCGTTGGCGATGGCGTTCGGGACGAAGCGGCCGTTTTCGGCCGTGGTGCTGCGAACGGTCGTCGCACCCCAACTGTTGAAGTTGTAGGCAAAGATGCGCGAACCCGGAAACTCCGAAAACAGCCGGCCGTTATTCCAGTTGGCCACGTCGTGCGTATCGATGCGAAACGCATCGCGATCGATTCCTTCCACGTCTGAGTCAAACTCGAGCCATGGCACGTCCATCAATTCCGGCGAGTTGACAGCATCTTGCAACCACGGCCAAACCCCCGCGCTGAATTGCGTATCGGAGTAGTCGAATCCGGCGATTTCGCCCATAAGGTAATGATTCTGGCTCTCGATGGCCTTGGCGCGCGTCGTCATCGCCTTCGCCAGTTCTAACGTCGGCGCATCGATGCGCGCGACGATGTGATGAAAGTCCGGCATGCGACTCTTCGTCAAGCGGCCTTCCGGCGGCAGCATCGACTGACTGAAATGGGGACAAAGCAAGTTGTAGCCCTTCTGAACATTCGGCGGCAAGTCGTCGTCGGTCATATCCTGAAAAGCGTCGGCGACGGAGTATCCGCCCGGACCACCCAGAGGAGGCGAGGCGTAATGGCCTGGGAGGCGGTAGCCGAGAAGGATGCCCATGATCCGCTCGCGAAGCTCCGGATCATTCTCCAGAATCGCACGAACCGGACCGACCAACTGCGCCTGTACATCGGCCAGCGAATTCAGATGCTCGCTCGTCGATGCATAAAGGCCGATCATATTCTCAGGCGGAATGTTTCGTTGATCGCGATACCAGATCGCCCATTCAATGCTTTCTGGCACATTGAGATTGTAAAGAACGAGCCAGCTATCAGGCTGGTCAGCATAGCGCTCGGTGGGTTCGCAATTCCAATCCTGGCTGGCGCCCTGAGACCCGCCAAGGCCAACATGCGTCAGCGCAATGATCAACAGCCACTGAACCGACGCTACCATAACTACCTATCCCACCTTGATCCCACTCTCGATGCGGGTACCGCGTGACGCGATCTGCTGCTCTCAGCCTACGCCCCTGCTCCCCGACGAATCATCGACCAACTTCGATCTTTCAGGTGAATTCCCTATGGGAGGGCAGACCGAATCAAGAGGCCAAAGCGCCTTCTAAGCATGCCGCACATTCGCCGCTGCATAAGATCCGAAGCCGTGTTCCGTATGTGCTTGGTGAAGCGTTAGCTCCGACTGCGATCGCGTCAGAATTCTATAAAAAAAGAGCCGATGCCCTTTCCGGACACCGGCCCTTATGTTTTTGGACTACGAGAGGTTTGAACGACGACCGAGGCACAAGCTCCGAATCAATCGCCGCAGAGCGACCCCGCTCTCCGCGCTTGCGTCAGCGTCGGCGGCGAATCAGCGCCACCGCACCCAAGCCAACCAGTGCCAACGTGGCTGGCTCTGGAATCAGCTCGATCTCAATCGTAAACTGCTGGAAAGTCTGATTCAGCGAGGCATTTCCTCCGGCGACCGCAAAGGCCTCGAGCAGATTGGCGAAGCTGATGTGCAGATTGTCGTCAAAAATCGGCATCTCAAACGAGATATCGATCTCGGCCAATCCCGAATAGCTTCCTTGCGAATAGTTCGGAGCGACCAGCGGGAACGCACCCGGCGTAGCGGCGACAAAGTTGCCGGTTCGCGTGCGCGGACCCAGTTCGCCGGGCTGGGCTGCAAACTCTGTGATCTCCAGCGTTCCGATCAGGTCGACATAAGAGCCGTCACCCTGGACAGCGTAGCTGCCGAATGCACGGACGGAGATGCCGGTCAACTGGAAGCCGGGCGTGAGGTGCAAATCCCAACTTACAATGTCGTCCTGGGTGTTCGAGAAGGCATCACCCGGAATCGGATCGTTAATGCCGAAGCCGCCGGCATTGAAGACGAAGCGGTCATTCGGCGTAACAATCGGGCTGCCGAACAGGCCATTAAGGTCTTGTCCGTTGCTCCATGTGAAGTTACCCGACGGCGCGGCGCCTGCCGAATTGGACCAAGCGGCCGCGAACGCGGTTTGCGCGGCGAACGTCGACAGACTCAACGCCAGCGCGATCCCTGCAAACCTGTGAGTCAACTTGTTCATTTTCTTTTCCTCTCCTCGGTTTCGACCAGATTGCTTCTGGTTCCCCCGTACTCGTAATCAACTGCAAACAGACAACCCTGATTCCAAACACTCACCGACTTCGGCGGCGCAGAACGAGGGGACCAAAGAACGCAAGCAAGGCTAAAGTGGTTGGCTCAGGGAAGAAAATATCAACGCGACCCTTTCGAATGAAAGTGCCCGGCGTCGAACCCTGAACCTGCAAAATGTTGGTGATCTGAATATCAAACTCGGTGAACGGAAGATTCGGATAAAACGGATTGCGGCTCATGGCGTCGGCCAGCGTCAGCGTGTATTCCGTCGTCCACGTGCCATTCGGGAAGAACGTCGGCAGCGGCAGGTCGATCGGCCCCGTCGATTCGAAGGTCACCCATTCGAGAATGTCGAAATTCGCCTGAACGATCAGGTCTGCCGGATCGCCGCCATAGGTGCCGCTTTCGCGAACTCGGATGAACGGAACTGGGGGAGCACCGCCCGGAAGCGAATCGCCCACGTTCACATGAACGCGTACCGAGGAGTGATCGACGGTGTCGCCACCCACCAGGACGTGGTACTTCATATCGCCGAAAGTATTTCGGAAGTGGAAACCAAGAGGATCAACATCAGGCGAGCCGAACGATGCAGGAATGCCTGTGTCGGTGAAACCCACCGTATTCAGGCCGCCGGACCAGCCAAATGCCGCATTTGCGCCGCTGGAATTGAAATTCCAAGGAGCGGCAAACGCCTGCGTGCTGGCCAAAGCCGTTGAGACCAAGACAGCACATGCCGTAGCAATTCGCTTTGAGTTCATTTTTTGCTTCCTTCTCCTAAGCAGCGTGCGCATGCGCAGCTGCTCCATCCGTTACTGCGCTCCCGACAGTTCCTCTCCTCCGAGGGAGCGCCTTCTTCCACTTGGTCTGTAACTTATCAGAACCTACCACTCGAAGTCAACAGATTTGAAGCGTCTCAATAAGTTTTTTTTCGGTCGTTTGTATGTTAACACACGATGACGAGCATTCGACTCCGATATTATACACCGCCCCATTCCTGTGTCATAAATAGTTGCAAAAAATAGCCTTATGTAAAGCGTCACACAGATTCCTATTGGAGACAAATAGAGTCGCAGTTGCAGATGGGTAAACACCCCATTCCAAATCTGGCGCTGAATGGAGGCATTACGCCTGGTCAAGATACGCCAATGCGCGGTCCTCGGTGCTGTTCATGTCAACGCGCAAATATCGCCCACCAGCCACCGATGGAACATGGATCGCCCGAATCACCGCCGACGCTGTTTCGGAACCGGACACGATATCCGTAAGGCAGTTTGGCGAGCTGGCCAGGAATGTCTCGTTAAAACGGTTACGCCGATCATCGGGATACAACGGCATGTAAACGATATTAGCCTCAACTAAATCCTGAAAGAAGTGCGTGCCGTAAGAGACTTCCGGAATGTATCCATCCTTTTCCCGCGCCACCTCGATCAACATCGCCGCTCGATTGATATCCGCGTACGAAACGGGCACGCCAAGGCGAATATCGTTGCTGCCCCAACGGCCGGGGCCGATCAGGATGAACCGCTTCCCTGCCAGACGTTCGTTAATCTGTCCGATGACGCGCGCGATCGCCACGCGCCCCTCGCGTGTCGGCACGCTGTCATAATCGCGCGGGTCCACATAGATGATGTATTCGATTCGCTCGACGCAACCCGACCGAACAAACTTGTTCGCGCTGAAGATCACGCGCTCGGCCGGGATATCGGCCGGGATGCGCATGTCCTCGGCTTCGGCGTGCTGGCTGAGCGTGCGGCACTGGAGGATGTAGAGCTTTTCGCCGTCATGGGCGAATTCGACATCCACCGGCATGCCGTAGGCGCTCTCCAGTTTTCCGAGCACCCGGCGAAGCTGCTCCGGCAGTTCGCCCTCGTTCATCAGCTTGTCAAACGTGATGTACAAATCTCGTGCCGGCGCGTCGATGAACGTGCCCATCGGCGGCGTCAACATGCCGTCGCGGCGGATTGACAGGCACCGATCCAGCATCGGAAAATCCGCGCCGTGCTCCAGCAGTTGCTCCAGTTTGATCGACTCCAGCCGATTCGATTCGACATTGATCACGTCGATGGTCCGCTGCGCGCTGGCTAATATCTCGTTCACGCCTGACTCATATCGCAAGGTCGGAAGGCCCAGCGCCACCAGCCGCGGAGACTCTCCCGCGATGCGATCGACCGCCCGCGTGCCGAGTCCCATGACGATTCGCAGCAGACCGTCCTCCTTCTTGATGCGCGGGCTCCAGCGATACTCGTTTCGGCTGAACGCCACGCCCGCGAACGCCGGCGCGAAGTACGGACCGAAGCGCTTGCCGATGACTTTCTGGATCAGCACGGCCATGTCTTCTTCATAATCCTGAAGATCGTGCTCGCGGCGGTACAGCAGCGGGTCCGGCCCCAGCGCGCTGGCATAGACTTCGGCGATCGCCCCCAGCAGTGCCGTCAGCCGGTCATCGAGCGAGCCTTGATTGGCGATGAACAGGCTGGCGTATTTTCCGCTGAAGGCCGTGCCGAATCGGTCTTCGAGCAGGCTGCTCGAGCGAACAATGAGCGGATGGTCGCCGATCTTCACGAGCATCGTGCGAAGCTGATCGACGATGCCCGCCGGGAAGTCGGCGTTGCGAAACACCGACCGTATCAACCGATATTCGCGGTGAATCTCATCCGGCGTCTTGTATTTCTGATTCTGATACTCCCCCAGCCCGTTGAACGCGATGAAATCCTCGATCACGTCGGACCGCAGGTAATACGACTCCGGCATCACGATGGGAGCGCCTTGCTCGGCGGGGGCGGGCGGCGAGCTGACGGCCGCAGCGCTGATGGTGGTCGATGGGGTGGGCGCGGCGTCGTTGACCACCATGTGCCGCCGCGCGCCGAGAATGGTCGCGGCCAGATACATGCCGGCCGCCTTGCCGCCGACGCGGCCCATGCCCGCCTCGGGGCCGATGGTGCGGTCGATGATCCCCTCAAAATCCCGGATGCGAAGGTACTTCTTGGCGATGGCGATGAACTCGAGCTGATCGCTGATCAAGTGGCGAATCAGCCCGACGCGGATGCCCATCGCCTCATCGGGCGTCAGTTGCAGCTCGCCCTCCGGCAGCGCGCAGAATCGCCGCACGGTGTCGGCCAGCAGCCGGAACGAGACCGAGCCGAGCGTCACGATCGCGCGCAGCTTGTCGGCCTCCTCGCGCTTCAGCGTCAGGTTGACGACCTCGTCGATCTCGTGCGCCCGCAGATGCTGGATGACGTATTTGCGGGTGAGCGCGTTGACCATCTCGCGTTCGGTCTGATCGCCGCGCGGCGCATCGGCCACGTTGGGGTTGCCCGCGTGATCGGCGGATGCGGCGGCCCGACCGGCCGCCGAGCGGGCCTCGTCGTAGATATGATCGATGACGATGCACCCGCGATCGTGCAGCGTGAAGAGCAATTGCCGAAGGATGCGATCGCTCAGGTGAGGATAGAGCGTGAGATGCTCATCGAGGCGTTCGGCCGCCCGGTTCGGCGCGGATGGAGACATGCGATACCCCGTTTACCCGTGGCGGCGGGTTTTGCGGTGCAAGATGCCGATACGCCGGGTCTCGTTTGAACCTGCGCGGCCGCAAATCCGTGAAGTCCGCCGGAGCGGGCATTCTAATACATTTTGCGTCCGGCGACATCGCGGCCGGACAGCGCTTGCGGATGCCCGCAAGGCGACGGCATTGACGCCAACCGGTCCACCGCAGGGCAAAAACGCCGTTGCGCAGGGCCAGAGCGGCGTTGCGCAGGGCCGGAGCGGCGTTGCGCAGGGACGAAATGGCCCGTTGCATGGACCCACGGCTGCAAATCATGGACGGAATCGCCGCGCGCATCCATGAAATCGGAAATTTCGTGGATCAAAAGGTGCGAATCGTGGACGGAATCTCGGCGCGCATCCATGAAATTTACGATTTCATGGTTGCGCGGCCGGATTTCGGGGATGCAACAGCGGTTTTCGGGGATGTAGGGGCGGTTTTTAGGGATGCATGGCGGGTTTTCAGGGATGCGCGGCCCCCTTTCGGGGCCGTGCCGGCGCGCTGCGGGGCCGTGGGGCAGCGCAATGGTTGCGCGAATGGGCCTTGCGGGCCGGAAGGGACGGCCGCCGCAACGCCATGTCGACGCCCGGCCTTGCCATCGCGACGCCTGGCCTGGGGGACCGAGACACCCGATTCTTCGGGACGTTGTGACCCGGTCCATCCGCACCGGCGAGACGCCGATCCTCCCCGGCGCAGCGCTTCATCGATCCGGTGGAGGCCTCCAGTACGAATGTGGCCGCCCCGCTGCGCCGATTGCGGGTTGGCGACGGGTCTGCTAAGATGCGATTCTCCTGGGTGATCGAGCCGATGTTGTCTGTTGCGACCCGGCGCGCCGATCAACCCCACGACATGAAGAAAGGAGACGATCGAAGAAACCTATGATCAAGGTCAAACCACGTCCCGGAGAACCCGTCCAGCAGTTGATGCGCCGCCTCAAGAAACTGTGCGAACGAGAAGGCGTCCTGCGCGAAATGAAGCGCACGGCCTACTACGAAAAGCCCTCCGACCGCAATCGACGCAACAGCCGGAAGTCCAAGCGCCGCATTACGAAGGTCGGCCCGAACGGGCCGATGTAACGCGCCCTTTCCATCCGCCCTCCCGCAAGCGATTGTCGCATCCTCGTCCGAAGCGCCCGGCCGCCGCGTGGGCTGCTTTTGACCTGCGCGACGGTCGGTCCCGGCGATCGGCGCCATCGAAAGGCACGCCGTGTCATCGCAACGCTGCTGGCTCATCAAGAGCGAACCCGACATCTATTCGATCGACGACCTCGAGCGCGACCGCCGCACCTGCTGGGAGGGTGTTCGCAACTATCAGGCGCGAAACTTCATGCGCGACGACATGCGGGTCGGCGATCGCGTGCTCTTCTATCACTCCAGCGCCGAGACGGTCGGCGTCGCGGGCATCGCGCGGGTCTGCAAGGCGGCCTATCCCGATCACACCGCGCTCGACCCGAAGTGCGAACACTTCGATCCGAAGGCGACAAAAGCCAACCCCATCTGGGTGAGGGTTGATCTCGAGTTTGTCGAGAAGTTTGACCGCGTCGTCACGCTCGCCACGCTGCGCGAGACGAAGGGACTCGAATCGATGCTCGTGCTTCAGCGCGGCCAGAGGCTGTCGGTGCAGCCCGTCGATGCAGCGCACTTCCAGCGCGTCGAATCGCTCGGCCGCTCGAAGTAACCCTCACGCCGCAGGCCGGTTGCATCCCCCCCGCTCCCGGCTTACAACACGCCGCTGCATCCAATCAACCCAGACGGAGGATCAGCCGTGGACACGCTTCTTGATCGCTTTATCCGATACGTCAAAGTCGAGACCACCGCGAAGGAAGATTCGGGCAGCTATCCCAGCACGCCCAGCCAGTTGGACCTCTCGCGGATGCTCGCCGACGAGCTACGCGCCCTGAAGCTGGAAAATGTCGGCATGGACGAGCACGGCATCGTCATGGCCACGGTGCCGGGCAATGTCCCCGGCGCGCCGACCATCGGCTGGTGCTCGCACGTGGACACGTCGCCCGAGTTTACGGCCAAAAACGTCAAGCCGCAGATCATCAAGAACTACGACGGCCAGGACATTCCCCTGCCGGGCGATCCGTCGCGCATCATCCGCGTGGACGAATGCGAGGCGCTCAAGCATCTCAAGGGCAAGACGCTCATCACCACCGACGGCACGACGTTGCTCGGCGCGGATGACAAGGCCGGCGTGGCCGTCATCATGACCGCCGCCGCGCATCTCATGGCGAATCCGCAGCTCAAGCACGGACCGATCCGAATCATCTACACCTGCGATGAAGAAATCGGCCACGGCACCGATCATCTCGACCTCAAGAAGATCGACGCCACCTGCTGCTATACGCTGGATGGCGAGGACGAGGGCAACATCGAGAACGAGACCTGGTCGGCCAACCTGGCCACCGTCACGATCACCGGCAGGAACATTCACCCCGGCTTTGCCAGGGGCCGCATGGTCAACGCGATCCGTCTGGCCGGCCAGTTCATCGAGCGCATCCCCTGGCACACGCTTTCGCCGGAAACGACGGAAGGCCGCGTGGGCTTTTTGCACCCCTATGTCATCGAGGGCGGCGTGCCGGAGGTGAAGCTGAAAGTGCTGCTCCGCTCGTTCGTCACGAAGGAGCTTGAAGATCAGGCGAACATCCTCCGCAACATCGCCGCGACGCTGAAGGTCGAACATCCGGCGGCCGAGATCAAGATCGACGTGACCGAGCAGTATCGCAACATGCTCGAGTACCTGAAGAAAGAGCCGCGCGCCACGAAGCTCGCCGAGCAGGCCATGCGAAACATCGGCATCGAGCCGAAGTATCAGAGCATTCGCGGCGGCACCGACGGCAGCAAGCTGAGCGAGAAGGGCCTGCCAACGCCCAATCTCTCGACCGGCATGCACAATTTCCACTCGCCGCTGGAGTTCGCCTGCCTCGAACAGATGGAAAGCGCCGTCAAGACGCTGGTCGAGCTGGCGCAGCTTTGGGGGAAGGAGAAATGAAGAATTCGCCATGCGGAAATTCGAGAGCGCGCGCCCGATGAAGTAGATCGGCACTCGATCCGCCCGGCTTTCCTGCACGCTCAGTCGTCCGTTCTCCACTCGGAGAGTTGAACGAGATTACTTTCAAACGAGAACTTCATGTCAACCCAACCCGATTCCGTCCGTACGACGCTGCCTGACAACGCCTATCGCGAGTTGAAGCCCGGCGAGACCTACACGCCGATGGTGCCGGCCGGCGCGATCGTGCCGGAGATCACCGGCCGCTCGATCGCCTTCGGCATCGTGATGAACATCATCTTCTCGATGGCCGCGACGTATCTGGCGCTCAAGGTCGGCCAGGGCATCGAGACAGCGATACCGATCTCGATTCTGGTGGTGGGCTTTTCC
>CAZRFP010000052.1:0-25664 GCA_964599535.1 uncultured Planctomycetaceae bacterium | reverse complement strand
TATAGAATCGGCCGATCGAGCACGAAAAATTGAAGTCAGAGCGGTAAAGAGTTACAAACTTTCCTCATTCTGTGATTCGCGCAGCATATCACGCAGGCTATTCGTCCTCGTCGGAATCATTGATATCGTCATCCGCGTAATCGATCCCTGGATGATCGCCCATCTCGGTCGCTCCGTTGCCGGCTTCAGCCGCATTCGAACCCGCGATTCTGGCTTCTGAGTCCGCATCAGCGTCCGGGACTCGAATTGTTACGATACGACCCTTGGTCATGCGCTTGACGCTGATTCGCAATTCGTCCCCCTTTGTTACACTCGCTTTGAATTCTCCAACGGTGTGAACCGGCGATTCGCCGATGTGCGTAATGATCTCGAACGGCCGCAATCCGGCCACGCTCGCTTTGCTACCGGGTTCGATCTTGGAGATGATAACGCCAGGCTCACCTTCAACGATTCGAAAGTATCGCCGGTTCTCGTATGTCAGTTCGCGTACTGTCAGTCCAAGCGGCTCGGACTTGTGGCGAGGTGAGGACTCATAATGTCTCGGACCTTCGACGATCGTAAACGACATGTGTTCGACGTTGCCGTTGCGAAACACGTCGGCGGTGTACTTCTTGCCAAAGCCCGCATCCGTCAGCGCGACATTCAATGCGTTGTCCGCAGACGGCCAGGGCTTGGGAATCTGGTCGAAGTAGGCCTCGGGCAGATCACTCAGCCTCTCCCACGGGAATTCCGACATGTAGCCGTACCCGCCATCGGGGTTGATTTCAAGCGGCTTAGGCTGCCCTTCGATATGCAACTGAATCAGAATGTCGCCCATGACGATGCCCGCTTCGGCAGCCGGAGAGCCTTCGTACACATATGAGACCATTCCTCCGATTTCTCCATCCTTCGTCAGGTTGGAGACTTTGTTCACGCGGGCGAGTTCTTCATTCAGTGCCTGCATTTCGACACCCATCCAGGCCAGTCGATTCTCATCTTCCTCGGTCAGCGGCACGTTATTTTCGTCGACCTGCGAATCCACGGAGGCCAGCATCTCTGCAAACAGATCGGAAGGCATCAAGACGACTTCGTCCTGGTTCCAAGACGACTCGACAGACACCGGCGTGCGGCGCTTTAATGAGAACGCCCGAAGCTCACCCTTTCGCGTGAATAGGTAGCGATCGGATTCCTGGCCCGCAAGCGTGGGGTAGTTTCGACTGTTCCATCGACGATCGAACGAGGCGAATCTCGCATGATCAAAATACTGAACGCGCTGCTCGCCCTGTATCATAACGTGTGCAGCCAACAGCAGATCGTGACGCGACTTGAGGATGTCCGACTTGTCGAGGCGCAGTCCGCCGCTCATGGGCGATGCAAGCTCCGCAAGAAAACATCCGTAGTCCTTTAGAGAGCCGACAAACGTCGCTTCAACCGGATCGCCTGACGGCGGATGCACGACGATTCGCTTCAGCCGCGCCGTCGATTTGCGCTTTAGATTCGCAAGCACGAGGATGCGCCGATCGCCGATCACCAATCCAGGCACATGCAGCTCGGTTGAAGAATCGTCATCATCGTCGCTCCAGCCCCAACGGCTGCGCGAACCGGAGCCTTTTTTCGGGCTGCGCAGGCTGATATGGACGCGCGGTATGCCGGCGTTCACGGCAGACTCGAGATCCGCCAGTTTCGACATCACTTCCCCGGCCGGTATGACAGTCCAATCGGCGAGGGGCTGTCGCAATTGATCGTCCGTCGCGTATTCGCTCCTCATGCTCATTGCGACGGGACGGCCCTGCTTGTCAACCAGTAACGCGTGCTCTGCATCAATCGAATGAAAAACGGCCCCTGATTCGTCAACGGATGTCGTCTGCGTGACAGGCTTGCATGTGAGAGACCAACGCCCGTTGGCGTCCGCGCCGACGACCGCAAAATACGGGCCGGGCAACGATGTATCGAAGCTCAGCGGCCGGGCGTTTGCCGGCGCTGATTCGAGATGAAGAATACACGCCGAGCGGTCGGTGACCCAATCCACCGCGCTGACTCGAATGCGCCCAAACGGCCCGGCGATGTGTATCGCCTCGACGAAGCGAGGATGGACCGTCAAATCACGCGAAACGACGCGATCCGGCGCGATGAAATAGCCGGCTACGATGAACGGGCGTTCTTCCTTTACATAGTTCGCGGCGTTGGAGTCGCCGTGGTAGTTACCGCAATTCGGACAGCGATTCGCCCAACCGGAACCGGTCGGCTGATCGCCCCGATCATACTTAAGTGTATACTCGACGCGAGCGATCGACGCCTCTACACCAGAGATCATGTCCGCCAACTGTCGCGACGTAATTTTTGCCTCGTCCGCGCGGATCTGGACTGTGAAACCGGCAATCAACACCGCCGCCGCTACGAGCGTTTTCTGGAGATTCATGGCTGTTTCCTTTCCAAGAGATCAACTCCGGCACACGATCGGCCGATTATTCCTTTTCGTAATCGCGGGAGAAATCGAGAATGCACTGGCGCATCAACCCGTTGCGCAAAACAGTAACGACGCACTTATGTTGTTTGTCAACGTTCTCGATGAGCAACTTATGTACATTGCGAACATCATCAAGCGTCTGTACGGGTGAATCCCCGACCTTCAGCACGATGTCCTTTTCTCGCAGACCCGAGTTGGACGCATTACCCGGATACTTGATGCCGAAGATGAAGACACCTTCGTTGCGATGAAAATGCAGGTCGGGGTTGTCGAATTGGTTGATTGCCTTGACGGTCATATCCCATCTGGGGCAGTCCAACTCTTCGCCCTCTACCTTTCCTTTGCCGCGGGGAATTAACTCTACTCCCAAACGCTCATCGCCACGGAAGACGACAAGCGACATCGGCACATTCTTCTGCATCAGCCCGAATCGGCGCCGCACCGGGGGAAGATCCTCCACCGTTAACGCTGTTACAGGCTCGCCATTGATCTCAACGATCCGGTCCTTATGCATCAGACCAGCCTGCCTGGCCGGACTGTCAGGATCGGTTCCACCTACAATAACGCCCTCCTTCGCATCGAAGTAAATGTTGCGGTCGAAGTCTCGCAGGGCCTGCAACTGAAGTCCGGTCCAGCTCCAATTTACTTCTCCGTGATCGCGGAGCTGCGGGATCAACACGCGAATCGTCTCGACGGGCACCGTGAATCCCAGATCACCGCCAATCATGGTCGCACGGGTGTTAAGCCCGACGATCTCGCCTTCGGTATCGACGAGCGGTCCGCCCGAATTGCCCGGACTGATCGACGCGTCGGTCTGAATCCAGTGGCTGTATTCGCTGCTTTCGGGCAGATATCGATTTGTGCAGGAGACAATGCCGATTGTCACCGAACGATTCATGCCCCAGGGCGCGCCCATGGCCATGACAAAATCGCCTTCTCGAAGCCGCATCGAATCTCCAAGCGGGGCGAACGGCACATGCTCTTCCGGTTTAAGTTCGAGCCGGATCAACGCAACATCCGTGTCCTTATCCGAGCCGAGAATTTTGGCGTAGTACGAACGGCCATCCGACAACAGGCAGCGTACTTCGCGAGCTTTGTCGATGACGTGCCAATTGGTCAGCGCCTCGCCTGTTTCGGTGATAATGACGCCGCTTCCGGATACGCTTTGCGATTGCTTCTTTCCCGATTCATGACTCTCCCGAATGCACTTGATATAGATGACGGCTGGAAAGACCTGGTCTTTCGCCTGGGCAACGATGTTTCGGAAATCAACCGGCAACGCTCTTTCTTCTGCAAGGCTTGACGGCAATGATCCTGTGGACGCGATACAGAAAAGAACAAGCGTAATGACACGGAAAACTCGCATGGCAGTTGCTCCGATTACGTTTACAGTTCGTTCGATGGCTGGTTACGTCGGCGATGTCCCGAATCGCGGCCGAGTTGGATGCCATCATAACGAATTGACGGGAAAAGGCTACATTTACACACTTTTTTCAGAGGGAGCGATCGGCGAATGACTCCGGTCGCCGAGTGTGATGCGGAATTCTACCCTACGTGATCTCGCACTACCGGCTTGGGAAATCGCCGGACACGACGCAAAATCGAGCACCGACGGCGGCATTTAATCCACCTGGCGGATGCCGGTGCGGAGGTAGGCTTGCTCCAGATCGTGCTCGATGGGCGAGAAGCGGGCGACAGGGAGGCCGGCCTTGAGCATGGCGGCGAGCAGTTCGGCGGCGTGGGCGTCGTCGTGCTCAAACTCGAAGCTGATCCGTCGACCGTGGACTTCGAGGCGGCTGACACCGGGCATTTCTTCCATGATGCGCTGCGTCTCGGGTAGCGGCCGCGCCAGCATGACTTCATACGTACAGCGGTTGTCGTCCTGGCCGCCGACGACCTGGGCGACGGTGCCCATCTGGCGGAGGCGGCCGCCCTCCATGATGGCGATGTGGGTGCAATACTCGTGCAGATCAGCGAGGATGTGGCTGCTGACGACGAGCGCGCGGCCCTGATCGCGCAAGCTGCCGAGCAGATTTCGAAACTGCACGCGGCCGGCCGGATCGAGACCTGCGGCCGGCTCGTCGAGCAGAATGAGCGTAGGATCGGGCAAGAGCGTTCTTGCGACGGTCAGCCGCTGCCTCATGCCGCGTGAGAGCGATTTGATCTTGGCCTCGCGCTTTTCGGTCAGCCAGAGTTGCTCCAACCAGAAGTCGATGCGTTCGTCGACCTCCGGGCCGCGCATGCCGTAGGCGCGTCCGATGAAGCGCAGAAACGTCAGGACGTTCAAGTCTTCGTAGACCGGCGGCGTATCGGGCGCGAAGCCGATGCGCGAGAGCGCCTCGGTGCGGCCGGCTTCGACCGGCTCGCCCATGACACTGACGCGGCCAGCGGCGAGGGGTATCAGCCCGGCGACGGCTTTGAGGGTGGTGGTCTTTCCGGCGCCGTTTGGTCCGATGAAGCCGAGAAGGCTGCCGGCGCTGAGTTGTAGATCGAGTTCGTGCAGCGCGGTGAAGTTGCCGTAATCCACGCGAAGGCCGACGGCGTCGAGAATCAGGCTCATTCCTTCATCCGGCAGGGTTTAAGGCGCTTGCCTTTTATCAGCGGCACGGTCGTTCGAAAAAGACACAGAATCGGCGGCTCACCGGCCGGGCGGCATGCTATCGGACATTTGCGGGCGGCTCAATGGCGGCAAATCGGCTCCGAGCGAGGGGTCTCATGGCCGCAAGGCCTGTTTTATGCGAAGCGTCGCGTTGTATTCGTGGTCGTTCGTTGCCGAACCTCCCATTCCGTGAAGGTTAAATTGACACCGCTTCCGCGCGGCACGTAGAATCCCGCAAACACGAGACAGAAACGGCTTGGCGGCAACGTCAGACTGATAACGCCCCCTGCCGCTCGGCCGGTTGAGACCCGCTATGCATGATCCGACGCCCTTGAGCGTGGTTCTGATTACGACGCATCTGGTGGTTTGCCTGCTGCTGGCAATCTATGGCATTCATCGCTACCAGCTTGTCTACCTCTATTATAAGTATCGGCGAAACGCCCCGGAGCCGACGGCTCGGCTTGCTGAAAAGCCGTTCGTGACGATTCAGCTTCCGATGTACAACGAGCAGTTTGTCGCGCGGCGGATCATTCGGTCGGCCTGTCGCATTCGGTATCCGGCGGATCGACTTGAGATTCAGGTGCTTGATGACAGCACGGATGAGACGGTTGACATCGTGCGCAAGACGGTTGCCGAGATGCAGGCGCTCGGGCACGACATCCGCCTGCTGCATCGCGACAACCGCGAGGGATACAAGGCGGGCGCTCTGGCGGCGGGTGCGAAAGTCGCCAAGAGTGAGATAATCGTCATATTCGACGCTGATTTCGTGCCGCCGCCGGACATCCTCGATGAGTTGATCGATCACTTCGCCGATCCCAAGGTCGGCATGGTGCAGGCGCGGTGGGAGCACATCAATCGGGATGCATCGCTGCTGACGAAGGCGCAGGCCGTTCTGCTCGATGGCCACTTTGTCATCGAGCACACGGCACGGAATCGGTCCGGCCGGTTTATGAGCTTCAACGGCACGGCGGGCGCCTGGCGGAAGTCGTGTATCGAAGATGCGGGCGGGTGGCAGCATGACACGTTGACGGAAGACCTCGACCTGTCGTATCGGGCTCAGATGAAGGGCTGGAAGTTTGTCTATCTGCCGCACGTGACGAGTCCCGCGGAGCTGCCGCCTGAGATGGTTGCATTCAAGAGCCAGCAGCATCGCTGGGCCAAGGGCGGCGCTCAGACGTGCCGGAAGTTGCTGCCGGCGATACTGAAATCGCGACTGCCGTGGCGCATCAAGATGGAAGCCTTTTTCCATCTGACGAGCTGCGTGAGTTATTTTCTGATTTTGATGCTGACGCTGCTTCTGTTTCCAGCGTTGTATTACAAAAGCACGATCTTCGCGGATAGTCCGTGGATACGCTTTGCATTGGACATGTCGCTGGTCTTACTGGCGACGTTTTCGGCCAGCAGCTTTTACGTTGCATCGCAGCGGGAGATATTCCGATCGTGGTCCGAGAGCCTGAAGTATCTGCCGTTTCTGATGGCGGTGGGCATCGGCATATCGGTCAACAACGCGCGGGCGGCGTTTGAGGGCTTTTTCGGAAAGCAGTCCGAATTCGTTCGCACGCCGAAGTTCGGCGTCGTCGCGGCACAGGATCGGCGATGGCGACGCAAGGCGGGAACAAACCGTTTGGATGCGAAGGCGATCCAGACCGTGATCGAAATCATGATGGGGCTTTATCTACTGGCCTGCGTGATCTACACGATTCGGATGAAGATGTGGGTTGGATTGTTTTTCATGTGCCTGTTCATGATGGGCTACTTCTACGTTTCGTTCCTGACGCTGGCAGGTCGGATTCAGATCTCGCGTTCGACAGTGCCGACGGCGGAAATTGAGCAGGCAAATTCGTAGCCGCGCGCGATCCGAAACGCGCCTGAGTGGACGTGTGTTCGTGCCGGCGCGCCTTTTTTCTTGACACGCACTCGCGCGCGTTCTACATTTGCTGGCCGATGGATCGTGTGCCGGTCGCCACGACCGCTATTGAAATGGATTTCAACATGTCACGCTGCTTTCGTTCCGCCGTCATCTGTTCGATGGTTTTGACTCCCCTGCTCGCACTGGGCTGCGGCTCGAAGAATCGCAATCAGCCCGCAGTCGCGCAGTCCGCTCCTGTCGACGTGCATACGGTGCATATCGACGCCGGCAACAACGGCGCGGCCGGTCGGGTGGCGACTATCGCGCATCGCGAACAGGCTCCGGCGCCACGGTCACTGGTGTTCGAGACATCCGGCGTCGTTCCGGTTCCTGAGGATGGCGCTTCTCAGGAAGAATGGGCGTCGGCACGTGAGGCGGCGGTACTCGGCGCGCTAGCGAAGGCGGTGATCGAATCGCGCCGTTCGGCCGGTCTTTCGGATGAGAACTTTGTTGAGACATTTGCGTCGCGACTGTTCATCGCACATCGGACGACGGATGATGGCGTGGAGTTTGAGGTTCGCCTGAAGGATCACGGGATGGAACGGTTGTTTCTCTTGCGCGACGGCCGCCTGCAGCATCCGCCGCACGATTTCGAACTGGTGCGAAAGATCTTTCACGAGACCGGCGGCGAGTTTGCGCTGCTTCCGAATCGGCATGCGCCGCTATCGCGGTATGTGGCGCGGGTCGGTTGTTACGCGAAGCCCGCGTCAAACGCCCGATTCGCCGGCGATGTCGAGCCTGACCGCTCGTGGGACGACGGCGAACTGCCCGACGCGCAGACGCCCTGACCGCTATCCGCATTCGCGTGGCCGATTCACGCATCCATCGACGCCCCGGTTTGCCGCCGATCCTTCCGCGGCCTCGGCGTGTTCGACTGCTTTCGGGCTGCTGTCCGCTCGGCGGCCGCATTAACATTCTCATCGAAATAGATGACGCGGCGCTTGCCGCCGATGCGCGGCGCTTGGCGCGGCGAATGGCGAATCGCTCGGGGCATGTCGTGCGCCTGCTGGGGCAAGCGGTGAAGGACGCGCCGAAGCGCGTGGGCGATCAGGCCTATCGACTATCGATCTCGCCAAAAGGTGTCACGATTACGGCATCGCACTTGGCGGGGTTTCGGTACGGCCTGCAAACGCTGGAACGACTGGTCACGGGCTGCCCTGGCGGATTGCCTTGCGGGACGATCACGGACTGGCCTGACTTTCCGGCGCGAGGCGTGATGCTGGACATCAGCCGCGACAAGGTGCCGACGATGTCGTCGCTGGCGTCGCTGATTCGGCGGCTGGCGTCGTGGCGCGTGAACGAGCTGCAGCTATACATCGAGCATGCGTTTGCCTATCGCGGGCATGAGCGTGTGTGGCGCGGCGCATCACCCATGACGGCGGCGCAGATGCGGCGGCTCGACAGGTTGTGCCGCGATCATGGCATCGAGCTGGTTCCGAACCAGAACTCGCTCGGCCACATGGAGCGCTGGCTGCGTCACGCGGACTACGCGCCGCTGGCGGAGTGCAACAGGCCCTACACGACACCGTGGGGCGAGACACGCACGCGGCCGACGACGCTGAATCCGATTGATCCGCGCAGTGTTCGGCTGGTGGCGTCGCTTTATGAGCAGCTTCTGCCGAACTTCACAAGCGCAAAGCTCAATGTGGGCTGCGACGAGCCGTTTGAACTGGGCCAGGGCCGCAGCCAAGCGGCATGCGAGCGGCGCGGTGCAGGCCGTGTGTATTTCGACTACCTCATGAAGATTCGGCAAATCGCGGCGCGGTACGGCCGGCGGATACAGTTCTGGAGCGACTGGATACAACACGATCCTGACATGATTGACAAGCTGCCGCGCGATGTCGTTCCGCTTGTCTGGGGCTATGAAGCGGATCATCCCTTTGATGCCGAGTGCCGGCGCATTGCGCGGCGGGGTCTTGCGTATTATGTCTGCCCCGGCACATCGAGCTGGTGCAGCTTTGCCGGCCGGACGAGCAACATGATCGCCAATTTGCTCGGAGCGGCGGAGGCGGGGATTCGACATCGCGCGGCGGGATATCTCATCACGGACTGGGGCGACTTCGGCCATCGGCAGATGTCGTCTGTGAGCGATGCAGCGTTTTTGTATGGCGCGGCGGTTTCGTGGTGCGCGTCGTCGAATCGAGACATCAACATCGCGGATGAGTTGAACCGGGAGGTTTATCACGATCGGACCGGCCGGCTGGCCCGTGCATGGCTGGAGGCCGGGCGAGTTCACGAAGCGTCTGGCGTGCAGATCAAGAACAAGACTGTTTTGTTTGCCGTGATGCAAACAGCGCTCGATGAGATTCGCAACCTATCGGGATTGCGGGCGTCGACGGTGAGGCGCATGCGCGAGCGCATTCGACGGATTCGGCGCGATGCGCGGCCCGCGCGACCGACATCCGGCGATGCCGCATTGGTTCTTTCTGAGCTTTCGTTCACTTTGGATCTGCTGGAACACGCCTGCGATCGAATTGACCTGGCATTACGCAAGCCGAGGCGACGGGCCGTGGCGAACGACGCTCGGCGGCTTGCCGACCAGATGCGAACGCTCATCCATCGGTATGAGAAGCTCTGGCGAATGAAAAACCGACCCGGCGGTCTGGCGGGCAGTCTGGCGCACTTTGAACGCAATCTCGATGAATACCATCGCCTTGGCGGCATGGATGGCTGTTAGTCGAGCGGTGGTTTGGCGTGTCCCACTTCTTCTCCTGCGACATTACCGTCCTATAAAAGCACTAATCAAACGATGTGAGGCTTGATCGTATTCCGATCTGGCACGGCACATTTATTGCATCCTCTTTAGATGGCGTTAGATGCACGTGGATTCATAAGTGTATTTTTGGATTTAGGTTGCGCCAATGCGAGCGTACGAATTGGCATGAAATGAACACGGCCCTTCGGTTAGAATTGTGTGCGAACACACAGATTGCTTGTGTGACCATGCACGCTCATTGGCACGAGTGCTCGACTCGTGATGTGAAGGAAGGGTTGGAACCGTGTCTCGAGTCCGCTGGTATCACTTTTTCTTCGTTCTGGCGCTGTTCAACGTCGTGGTCATCATGATCAGCCTTAACATGCATGCCACCAGTATTCGCAGCGCACAGGTGCTGATTGACTCGGCCTTCGCGCTGGATGAGCAATCGAAGATTGTTCAGTTCATGCAGCAGCGCGTTGTTCAACTCTGTTCGCCGGTGAACGATCTTTTTGAGGCGAAGAGGCCGGACGAATATCAAACCCTGCAACATCGCTTTCAAATCGCACGTAACAACATGAGCGTCGCCCTGCGACGAGCCGTTAGCGACTCCGAGATTCACGCTGGGCAGGACGTGGACGACTGGCAACGCGAATTGTCAGGCCTCGAACGCGACATCACGGCATTGGTATCTCGCGCTGAACGTATGTTCGACGTGTTTGCTCCTCTGGCTGATGCGACGCTGACGGCTGACGCCCGGCCCTTGATCTTCGATGCGGCCGGGCCACTTCTGGTGCAAATGGACCGATTGCAGTCTGACGCCCTCTCGACGCTGGGTCGTCTCGCCCAACGCAACGCGGCGTTGCGTCTGGATATGCTGCAGAGCCACAAGGCCGGTCTGGATGACCGCTTCATTTCCGAGCGCTACATCATTGCCCTGGTCTTTGTCATTCTGGCCGGCGTCCTGGCGTTTGGTCGGCGCATGCAGCAGGCGGACAAGGCGCTGTCGGAAGAGAGGCGCCGCGTTGAGGACGAACGGCGCGAGCGTCTGGCGGCCATCGGCGAACTTTGCTCCAGCGTGGCGCACGGCATTCGCAATCCGCTGGCGGCGATCCGCAGCTCGGCACAACTGGCGCTGCAACTGGGTCAGATGGATGCCGACTCCAGCCAGCGACTTCGAGACATTCTGGCGGAAGGACCGCGCCTGGGTGATCGCGTGACGGGGCTGCTTAACATGGCCCGGTCGAGCCGCGACGGTTTTGAGGAGATTGATCCCGCGGCGATTGTTCGATCGGCTGCGCGGGAGCTGGCGCCGGAGCTTGTCCGGCGCGGCATCGTTCTCACGGAGGATATTTCCGGGGAACCGATGAGCGTCGAGGGGGATCGGCGCCGGCTTGAACAGGCGGTCATCGAGCTGTTGTCGAATGCGATGGAGCAATCGAAGTCCGGCGACACGATTCGGGTGATCTGTCGACCGGCCGGCACGGATGAGATGGCGCTGCTCGCGGTTGAAGATCAGGGCGCGGGCGTTCCGTCGGCGATTCGCGATCGCGTGTTTGATCTTTTCTTTACGACGAAGCCGACGGGAACGGGCATCGGGCTTGCGACGGTGAAGCGCGTGGCCCGATTGCATGGGGGCGATGCGATGGTGCGGGAAGGCGCGTCTGGTGGGGCGCGCTTTGAGGTGGTGATTCCGCTGAAGCGTTCGGCGCGAATAAAGCGGCGCGCTTCGGCGGAATCGGTGACGTAGCACAGACGGGGGGAATGATGTGCCGGCGCGGGGGGTCGCGCCGGCGCATCCTGTTTGGAGATACAGGGTAGAGGAGAGTTTGATATGGCTCGAATACTCGTCGTTGAAGATGAACTGGTGCTGGCGAAGAATGTCCGCGACAAGCTGCGCGCTCACGGACACGACGTGGCCATTGCGCATAATTGCGCCGGAGCGCTGCAGCAGAGCGCGTCGTTCCTGCCGGATGCGGTACTGCTTGATCTGCGCCTTCCGGATGGCGACGGCCTTGATCTATTGCCGAAGCTGAAGGCCGAATCGCCTTCGACGTGCGTGATCGTCGTGACAGCCCACGGCAACGAGCGCATCGCGGTGCAGGCCATGAAGGCGGGCGCGACGGAGTATCTTACGAAGCCGGTTGATCTGGAAGAGCTGCAACTGGTCGTGGAACGGAGCATCGATCATTCGCGAATGACCGACAATCTGCTCTATATGCGCCAGCGCGAGAAGAGCGCGAGCGGCCTGGACCGGCTGCTCGGCGAATCTCCCGCGGCGCGTGCTCTGAAAGAGACGATCAAGCGTCTGACAAGCACGCGTGCGCTGGCGCTTCCCGATCCGCCGACGGTCTTGATCACAGGCGAGACCGGCAGCGGCAAGGACATGGCGGCGCGGGCGATACATTATGAAGGCCCGCGCGCGGCGCGTCCGTTCATTCACGTTAACTGCACGGCGCTGCCATCGACGTTGTTCGAGTCGGAATTGTTCGGCCACTTGAAGGGGGCGTTCACCAGCGCGGCGTTCGCAAAGCGCGGGCTGTTCGAGGTTGCCGAGGGCGGCACGATCTTCCTGGACGAGATCGGGCACATGAACCCGGATATGCAATCGAAGCTGTTGCACGCGATCGAGCAGCGCGAAATACGGCCGGTCGGCGCAACGGAATCGAGACCGATCAACGTTCACATCGTTGCGGCGACGAATCGCGATCTGGAATCGGCGGTCGAGTCGGGCGAGTTTCGCCGCGATTTGTACCATCGGTTGCGTGTGGTGCATCTGACGATGCCGCCGCTTCGGGATCGCGTGGAGGACATTCCGCTGCTTGCGGCACATTTTGTCGAGACGCACTGCAAGCGCTTCGGTCTGCCGATTAAGCGCATCTCGGACGGGGCGTTGTCGGCCATGCAACGGCACGGCTGGCGCGGAAATGTACGCGAGTTGAGCCATCTGATCGAAAGCACGATCCTGCGCGTTGATCGAAACGTGATCGACATCAGTGATCTGCCGATGCTGGATGAAATGCCCACTGGCGACGTACGCGTCGCGTTGCCGGGCGGGCGCGTGATCCAGCTTGATTTCAACAACGGCTCGCCGACGTTGGACGAAGTGGAGCACACGATCCTGTCGGCCGCTTTTGAGTATACCGGCCATAATCTGTCGCGAGCGGCGCGGATACTCGGCATTACGCGCGAAGCGCTGCGATATCGACTCAATAAGAGTCTGGTTCGGGCGCGCTGATCGGCCGAAATAACGTGAGCAAAAAGCACCCCGCTTTTTAATGGAGGGAGCGGGGCGATGTCTGTTATCATGGAGGCTGCGAAGCAATCGGGGGGACAGCCGATCATGACAAAGCACGGCCTGCATTTTTGGGGGGTGCAATGGCGACGCAGCTTGTGCATCGCCCGCATACTTTGCGCGCGTGGTTCGACGACGCGCCGCGAGGCTACGGCGCGGTGCATACCTGTATTCAGGCTCATTGATGGCCGGCCGATCCGTCTTCTGATTCGCACCTTGATTTTTTTCTTCGTCGGGGCCTGGGTCATCGCCGCTGCATCGCCGGTTTTTGCGGTGGACACGGTGTTCTTGTTTGATCCGATCGGCGACGTCGTGATGCGACGGACGGACCTGGGAAACATCGGTCCGTTTGATCCGAAGGTGCATCGATTGCCGGACATCGTTGAAATGCGCCTGGGTAGCTTCGAGCCGATCAGTCCGCAGATTGATCTTTTCACTGGTGAATGGTCGGACGTTGGCGGATTCATGCGCTTTGACATCACGTTTGTCGGTCTTATCAATCCGCCGGGGCCGGTCAATGAGTCGGACACATCTCCGATGTGGATGCCGTATCAGTACGGTCCGCATCCGGTGTTCGGGTATATCGAATTTGACATGGACGCGAACGAGAACACAGGCGGCGAACTGGCGAATCCGCAGGGGCGGTATCTGGGCAGCGTGGCGCGATTCGGTGGCGTTCCGCAGGAATCGCGGTTCATCAATCGCGTGGCGATTGACCGTCTGGCGTTTGACAATAACGTGCAGACACCGCCGCTCTGTGAACGCAGCGGCGAGGAGTTTCATCTTGTATTTCGCGGCGAAGAAATCGACGAGATCAATGTGATCGTCGAACGCGCCGGGGGCGATCCGAACATCTTTGAGGCCGGCGAGCGCTGGATTCTACAAGGCCAGTTTTTTCATCGCGCCCACGGGTTCGAGCCGCATGCCTTCCAGTGTCAGAGCCTGCCGGGCCGATACATACCGGTTGTTCAGATTCAATTCGAGCATTTCGAGTTGATCAACCGAACGACCGTCTCGCTTGTCTATCCCCTGACAAACGCCGCATCGGCCGCGATTCAGGGCGGTGGCACACAGGTGCAGCCGAACGACGGCTGCTCGGGAAATCAGAACTCCATCATGGAGGCGCTGGTCGATCTTCGCTGGAGCGCGATCAACGCCACGCCTTGGGATCAGACGCGGCCGGAATATCAGTTGATCGCCGGTTGGGCGAACAACATTGTCCCCGAGCATCTCGATCCGAGCCTGTGGCGCGTGACGTGTCTGGTCGGTTCGGCTTACGAGCAACAGCAGGGCAACAGCCGGTTTGTCTGGAGTGACATCTGGCCCAACGTGACGGCCGGAGATTTCAACGGCGATGACCTGGTGAACGATCTGGATGAGATGATGCTGTTGGAGTATGTGCTGGTATTTGACGGGCATCCCGAAATCGACGTCGACGGCGTCAACGGTGTTATACAAATCCACCTCTTTGCGCGCAGTGCGATTCTCTATGACGTGAATTATGACGGTCGCGTGGATGAACTCGATCTCGCGCCGCTGGTCGTGCTCGGAGACATGGATGTCAACGGACTTGTCGATGTGAATGATATTGAGGCGTTCGTCATGGCCGTGCTCGATCCGGAGCTTTACGCCAGTGTCTACGGCGTACCGGCCCTGAGCCGGGGGGATATCAACCAGGATGGCCTTTTGGACGGGCTGGACCTCATCGAATTTGTCCACCTGCTTGTGCCCGGCGGGCTGCCCGTCAATTCGCCACCGGATTCGCCTTCTCATCGGAAGATGTCGATGGATTGGGAGCCATTCGGGCAGAACGGATGTGCTTCCCTTTGATCGCATTCTGGTCGCCGCGGCCGGGGCAAACCGGGTGTTCGCTTGGTGCGTGATGTGCTTCGCGGGACGGCGGTTGCCTACAGGCTGGCGTTTTCTGTTTTTGGGCGTGCAATTCACCTAGGGGCTGGATAGAATATGCCATCGTTAGACTCGCCGTTTCGGTGTGTTTGCCATGCTCTTGCAATCTGCCCAGCCCGGATCCGGCTCTCGGCCGCGCGCGGCGTTCACGCTCATTGAGCTGCTCGTCGTGATCAGCATTCTCGCGCTGCTTTTGGCGATCCTCTTGCCGGCGCTGGGCGCGGGACGGGACGCGGCGCACCTGCTCAAGTGCAAGGCCAATCAGCGGTCGGTGGTGGAGTCGTTCATCTTCTTCGCCGACGACGGCAACGGCGTCCATCGCGGCGACAGCGACTTGCTCGGCGATTCCCGGTTTGAGATCGAGGATTTTCAGGAATCGATCTACGGCATTCACGAGTTCTGGACCGGCGGCGAACACGAGCGCGAGCCGCTCGATGGCGCCGCACTGGCGATGGCCTGCCCTTCGGTGGGTTCTCTGCGTCTGGAGCGTCGGTCCGGCATGCCGTGCAGCGCCGGCGCGGTGGGGCCGATGCAGAATATCAGCGTCGCCTTTAACATGCGTCTGCATCGACGCACGCAGGAGATTGATGGTCTGCCGTATCTTCGCCCCGCCGTGCTGACTCCGCGCATCCTGCACCATAGCGATGTGCCACTGCTCATCGATGTCGATGGCGCGGCGGCGACTGAATCGGTCGGGCTGCCTTACTACTCCGCGCCGCCTGTTCTGGATGACAAGTACATTGATGCGTACGAGGACGGCAGCCGCTGGTTTCCCTCGCTGCGACACCGCGGCAAGCTCAACATCGCCTACATCGGCGGCCATGTGCTTTCGTCGACGAATCCCACCGTCGAGCCGTGGTCTCGCTGGAACTTCGAGCCGGAAGAGCCGTAGCATCTCCTGACGGGCGGGGGCGGCTGCATCAGGTGATTTTCAATTCGACAAAATTTTCCTGAGACATGTTGCGCACGCTGACCTGTCCGGCGATGTTTCGCACGAAGCTCATGATGGCCGCCTTCGTGGCTTCGTCGGATTTTTCAAAGTTCTCCGCCGGCACGCCGTCGTCTCCGGCAACGCGGATGGAGATGTTGATCGGCAACTCGCCGAGGAAGGGAACGCCGACGCGCTCGGCGGCCTTTCTCGCCCCGCCGCGGCCGAAGAGATCGTATTCGTTGCCGGTGTCGGGCGCGCGGAAGTAGCTCATGTTTTCGACGATGCCGAGGATGTCGATGTTGAGCTGCTGGTACATGCGCAACGCCTTTACGGCGTCGAGCAGGGCGACCTGCTGCGGCGTGCAGACGATGACGGCACCCGTCATGGGGATAGTCTGTGCGAGTGTCAGCGGTATGTCACCCGTTCCCGGCGGAAGATCGACGATCAGATAGTCCAGTTCGCCCCACTCCACCTGCCGAAGAAACTGCTGCACCGCCCCGCTGGCCATCGGACCGCGCCAGACGACGGCGCGCTCCGGCTCGACGAAAAAACCCATCGAGATGACCTTCAGGCCGTGGGCCTCAATGGGCCGGATTCGATCGCCTTCGGCGACGGGCTTTTCGTTTTCGATGCCCAGCATCTTGGGGATCGACGGACCGTACACGTCGGCATCCATCAGGCCGACTTTCGCGCCGTCGCGGGCGAGGCCCATGGCCGTCAGGACCGAGATGGTGCTCTTGCCGACGCCGCCCTTGCCTGCGCCGATGGCGACGGCGTTCTTGACGCCGGGCAGCGCGCCTGCAAGCTTGGGTGTTTCGCGAACACGCGCGGACCAGTCGATGGTGATCGCGCCCATGCCGGGGAGTTTTTTCAATTCGCGCTCGATATCTCCCGCGATCTTGTCTTTGAGCGGGCAGCCGGGCGTCGTCAGCTCAACGCCGAGTCGAACGCCCCCGCCGGTGATGTCGATGTTCTTGATCATGCCCAGCGTGACGAGATCTTTTCCCAGTTCGGGATCCATCACGCGCCGCAAGGCGTCACGAATCTGATCGGTGGATAACGACATTCAAATACCGCTCCCAGTGGATTGCGGCTCGCGTTGAGCCGTATGTTGTATTGGTTCGTAATCATAGCGTGCGATGCTTCGATGGGCGACGGCGCGTGGATGGGAAATCAGGGCATTCGCATGTTCCTTCGAAATAGCAACATGCAACCACTGCAACGCGAAGCCACCCCTCATTTCGAGATGGATTCGCGCATCAACAGCCACCGCTCCCTGACGGCCGCGACCGCCCTGACGGTCGCGGCTCGGATTGGGAACAGGCGATTGCCCTGGACGCGGAATCGGCCGGGCGTGCATCACCCGGCCGAGTCGCGGCTTGGAAGGTCCCCTCGTCTGGATGTCACGCGCAGTCCGCCGGCGAGAGCGGAAGTTTTGTGCGAGGCGGCTCACTCGGAATCACCCTCACACGTACGCCCGCGACGCAGTGTTCATCGGCCGTCGGGCACGGCAAGATTGGAATTCGGCATTGAGAATGTCAGAGCTGCTGCTCGTATCGGGACTCTGAATTCTGCTTTGTCCATTCAACGTCCGGCACGGGGGCCGGAAGCTACCAGGGTTGGTTATTCCCACGCTTTTCCGGTCAGTTCGTCGGCGAGCAGGCCGGCGCCGTAGATGTTTCTCAGTGTCTCGATAATCGCGCTGGAGTGGACCGATACGGCACGTCCTCGCTCGTCGTCGAACTGGAAGTCCCATACGAGACTGTGGACGTTGCCGTCGAAGATCAGGCCGACGATTTCGCCGTTGCGATTGAACATCGGACTGCCGGAGTTTCCGCCGATGATGTCGTGCGTCGTGACGAAGTTGTACGGCGTTTTGACGTTCAGCTTGTCGCGACGGTCGAGCCATCGCTTCGGCAGCGCATAGGGCGGGCGCTGCTCGTGGCGTTCGGACAACTCGAACGCGCCGGCGAGTTGGGTCATCGGTGGAACCGAGCGGGCCACTTCCTGATAGCCCTTCATGGTGCCGAACGACAATCGAAGCGTGAACGTCGCATCGGGATAGACGCGATCGCCGTGCATTTCGAACCTGGCCTTGGCGATCCTGGCGTAGGCATCGCGCTCGACGCTTTCGTACGATTCTTCGTAACGCTCGCGAAGGGCGCGGGCGTGCTTGTCCAACATGCGGGCGAAGCGGATCATCGGATCGCGACTTTCCTCCACGGCCGTCGATCCGCCCTCATAGAGCTTTTTGCGGAACACCGGATCGCGCAGCTGCGTATCCTTCAACAATGAGCCGGCGCGCGTCGCGGCATCGAGTCCGCCGAAGGCCTCGCGGACGACCGGATGATCGCCGCCGAGAATTCGTCCGAGCCGGATCAGCCCATCCTCGAGCCGAAGCTGCTCGAGTTCGTCGTGAATCGGCGCTGTGGAGAACAGATCGAGTTCGAGCGAGGGCAGGTTCGCGTCGCGATACTCGGAGAGGCGCTCGCCGTCGGGCTTGCGGCGCTCATCGCCGGCGCGAACGAGCTTTACGGCGATGTCATGCAGGCGGCACAGCTTGGTGCGGCGATTTTCGAGCAAGGCATAGGCCGCGTAATATGGTCGCGTGTCATCGAGGGCCTTCGCCAGCGCGTCCCACGCCTTGCCGTATTCGCGGCGGCGATCGTCGTTGGCATTCACGAAGTCGCGCAGGGCCTGCTCTTCGCGCTGCTTGCGATCCATCAGGCGCTCATCGAAGAGGCCGCTGAGTATGCCGCCGAAGGCCTTGCGGCCGTTCTGGATATAGAGCAGGTCCTCCATCGCAATACGCCGATGTTCGTCGCTGCGCGCGGCAAGCTGAATGAGCGCCACTTCGCGCTGGTTGTAGGACTGAAGCACGAGGGGCATCCAGACATCTCGCAGGAATCGAAGATGCGCCATGGTGTGCATGCGCTGGGTTCGGCCGGGATGGCCTGAGACGAAGAGCAACTCGCCCTCGCGCGGTCCGGATTCGCTCCACTTGAAATAGTGTTCGACTTTCGCGGGCTTGTCGTCTTCGTAGGCGCGAAAGAAGCAGGCATCGAGACAGAAGCGCGGATACTCGAAGTTATCGACGTCGCCGCCGAAGAAGGCAGCGTCCTGCTCCGGCGCCATGACGAGGCGGACATCGGTATAACGCTTGTAAAGATACAAGTCGTAGCGCGCGCCCTGATACAGTGTGACAATCTCGGGCGTGAGGCCGGTCTTCTTTGCTTCGCTTTCGATCTCTGCCATGGCCGTTTTTCGGGCAGCAGCGGCATCGGCCGCGCTCATCTCCGGCTTTACGGCGGCGTTGACGCGATCGGTGATTTCATCGATGCGCGTGAGGACATTGAGTTCGAGGCTGGGGCATTTGACTTCTTCTTCGCGCGATTTGGCATAGAACCCGTCGCGCATGTAGTCGCGATCCGCGGTGCTCAAGTCCTGGAGGGCGTCGGAACCGACATGGTGATTGGTCATGATCAGCCCGTCGGGTGAAACGAACGACGCCGATCCGCCGCGCCCGAACCGCACCGAGGCGCGCATGACATGCTCGAGCCATTCCGGCGTGGGTTCGAAGTCATACTTGGCCCGCAACTGTTCGTTGGGCAGCTTGTTGGGCAGCCACATGCCTTCGTCGGCGGCGGCGAGCGGTGCAAATGCCAGCAGCAAACTCAGAGAGACAGTCCGGCGTGTGCAGAATTGCATGATTCGTGCTCCGTTTTCTAATTGTAGACAGTGTTCCCGATTGCATTCCGGGCAAGTTCGGCGGCCGGCAGCGGCGCTATCTCTGTCTGGCGCCGCGCGGTCGGTTTCGAGGCGATATCATAACAGGACTTCGCTTAAATGTAGAGCCGTGGGATTGGCCGCTCTGCGTGATCGGGGAGTCTGACGATATGTGCTGAGCGCGGCGATACGAGTCGTAGCCGATTCGTGGGGAGCGCCACCGCTTCCTGACAGGCGCGGCTCTGATTGCGCGATTCTGATGGTGGCGCCGGCGTCTCGCCGATGCGAGCGCGCCGGCACACGAACATGCGATCAAAATGGGGTCGTTCACAATCGGCCGGATTCGACGTATCATTCCTCGTTTTCAGGCACTTTCGCGGGAGAAGCGCAGCGATGTTCAAAGCAGACTTCATCACGATCGTCTCCGGGCTGCCTCGCAGCGGCACCTCGATGATGATGGCCATGATCGAGGCCGGCGGGGTGCCGGTCATGGCCGACGGCATCCGCACGGCCGACGAAGACAACCCCAAGGGCTACTACGAGTTCGAGCGCGTCAAGAAGATCAAGGAAGACAAGGGCTGGATTCCGGACGCGCGCGGAAAGGTCGTCAAGATGATCTCGCAGTTGCTGCTCGATCTTCCGGAAAACGCCGGGCAGGAGTACAAGATCGTCTTCATGCGCCGGAACATCGGCGAGATTCTCGCCTCGCAAAAGCAGATGATGATCCGCCGCGGAACGCTGAAGGAAGGCGGCCCGTCGGACGAGGAGATGGGCAAGCTGTTGCTAGGCCATGTCGATGTCGTGCTGAAGAGAATGGGCAGTCGCGCGGATGTCGATCTCATCGAGGTCGACTACAACGCCATTATGAAGGGCGATCAGACGTGCATCCCGCGCATCAACGCGCTGCTGGGCGGTTCGCTCGATACCGCGGCGATGTCGGCCGTTGTCGATAAGAATCTCTACCGCCAGCGGAAAGATTGACCGCTTCAGAACTCGGCCGGCGATGCGCCGACATCCACAATGCTGCACGCCAGAATCGGGTCCAAACCGAGCCGGCGAGCCATATCCACCAGTTCATCGCTCTCCGCACCGGGATTCACGAAGAACTCGGCCGGCTTGACGGACGCCACAACGGGCAGCGCCGCAATGCCGACGGCCGGCGGCAGATACATCGACACGCGGTGGATCGGGACAGGAATGTCGGCGAGCCGGGCGTAGGCTTTCAGGCCTTCGATGTCCCCACCCTTTGGATTGACCGGGTAGACCTGCCAGCCCTGTCGAAGATGTGCGCGGACGGATTTGTTGCTGTACTTCGCCCAATCCGCGGATGCGCCGAGAATGGCCACGGTCTTGCCGGATATGCTCATGGATAGGTCCTTTCGAACCAACTCGCCGACATGAGGTCGAACGCTTCCGAGTATCATAGTTAGAACATGGGCGCTGCGACAACGCGGCCTGCCGGACCGGTAACGTTTGGAGCCCCCCGCGCTGCGAACCGACGGATGGGCCGCTCCGTGCGAAATGATCCACACTTCGCTGATTTCTTGCGATTGGCCGCGGCGATCTCTACAATCAAGCACATCTGCATCGGCGGATTCGCGGGGCACTGGCAAGCCGCTCCCGCACGCCAACTCGGGGTGAAAATGGGAAGCCATCGTTCGGCCGCTCTTGCGGTCCTCGCCTGCATCGGTTCCGTACTGTTCATATTCGACACGGCCGCCTTGGGCGGTGGTGTGCCGGGTGCGTGCTGCGATCCGACGACTCTGGCATGCACGATTCGCGACGAGACCAGCTGCGTTGCGATCGGGGGCATCTTCATGGGCGACAACACGCCCTGCTCGGCATGCACCGAGGCCCCGGTTGTGCATGAAATCTATACGGTGGAGGATACGTTTGAATTGCTCGCGCCACCGGAGGCGACGTATGGTTCGGCGGGCGCGTTGAACGTTTCCGGCAGCCAGGCTCGGAACTATCAAAACATCATTCGCGGCATTACGGATACGTGGATGAAGTTTGATCCGAGCAGCGCGATCGCTCAATTCGACAGTGTTTTCGGTGCCGGCCAGTGGGTGCTGACATCGGCGGTGCTTCGGCTGCACGAAGATGCGGCGCCGAATCATCCGATCTTCGGGATCGGCGGAGGGCAGTTCACGATCCGATGGATGGCCAACGACAACTGGGCACAGGGCACGGGCATTCCGAATTCACCCGGCGTGGCGACGGGCAATCTGATCGGATTCACCTATGGGCGGTCGATCCTGGACAATGCGACCGATGAAACGCTGGGCACGACGTTTCAAAACGCGCTGGTGACGAGCTGGCAGAACTTCACGCTGCCTTTGACGCCGGGCTTCACGTCCGATCTGATGACGCCGGGGCCGGTTTCGCTGTATTTGGTGGCCACGGACACGCGGACGGGCTTCACGTTCAACTCCGGCTCGCATCCGAACTATCCGAAGCTCATTCTGACGGCGGAGCCAGCGCCGGAGCCTGTGTGCCGCGGAGATGTCACCGGCGACGGGCTGGTACGCGGGGACGACATTCAGCCGTGGGTCGACGGCTATCTCGACGCCGGCTCGCTGACGCCGGAGCAGTTTGCGCGGATCGACATGAACAACAGCGGCACGCTCAGCGCGGCGGACATCGACTGCTTCGTGGACGCCCTGCTGTCGCTGCATGACTGCGGCGACGGGCCGTTTGCATGTCTGTAGGAGTCCGTTGCAGCGCTTGCAGCTTTGATTGTTTCTGTATGAATGGACCGTATGACAGTCGAACGGTACTCGTGAGGAACGCCACCGCTTCCCTACGGGCGCGGCTCTGATTTGCACGGCCTGATTGCGGCGGCCTGCCAGTGCGCGGCGATGCGCGGCATTTGAAATACGCTTCAGCTTCGCAGGGCCATTCCCTTGCTCGTTAGGAACGCGCGGAACGCGCTGTTGAACGATTGAATCTCGTCATCGGTCAGCGTGCGATCCTCGCGGCCGATGCGAGCGCGGAACAGCAGGCTGCGCTGCCCTTCCGGTATCGAACCGCCTTCATAGGAACCAACGAACGAGAGTGATCGTAGCAGATCGTGACGATAGCCGACCAGATCGGTCGAGACGGCCTCATATCGCCGCGCGGCGTCAATCAGCACGCTGAAATCGAGATCGGCCTGCGGGAAGCGCGGCACGCGCGGCAGCTTGTCGTGGTGGTCGAGCAGCGCCGCGACGGGCGCGAGGTCGATTTCGGCGACGGCGAAGGACCAGGCACGCAGGCGCTCGTCGATTTTCATCAGCAGCGCCGTCGGCAGGATGGTCATGCGGCCGACGGGTTGATCGGCCATGGCGACTTCGGCGGTGCGATCGGCGTCTTCCCAGACGGCAACCGCATCGGCCGCGCGAAACGTGATGCCATGCTCGAAGCACTGCCCGGCCCAAGCGGAGAGCGCGAGCCTGAGACGATCCCAGACGATCGCGTCGAGTTTTTTACCCTGCTGACCGACGAGCAGTCCCATTCGCCGCTGCTGTGAGACTTCGACTCCATTTCTGCCAGGCTCGAAGACCGAACCGATCTCGACGAGTTGGAATCGGTCGAAGTGGTGCCGGTTGGTCTCGGCCATGGCGATGAGTCCGGGCACGAGCGTTCGACGGAGGCGCGCACAATTGTCGGCCGCGGGGTTTTTCAGGGTGATACACTCGCCGGGTTCGTGGCCGATGCGGCGCAGCCAGTCGTCGTTGTACCAGATGTAGTCGTGGACTTCGACGAAATCGCCGCCGACGCAGAGCGTGTCGAGCGTTCGCTCTTCGATGGTCAGCTCTTTCGACGGCTCGAAATGGCGTGCGGTGACGCGCGGGAGGCACGGCTCGATGTTGTTGTAGCCAACGAATCGGGCGATCTCTTCGAGCAGATCGGCTTCGATGGAGATGTCCTTGGTGGCGCGCCAGGTCGGAGGCGTGGCACTGAGCATCGCGCCTTCGCGCTCGCATTTGAAATCGAGCCGCGTGAGGATGTCGACGACGCGCTCAGGCGTGACGCTCTCGCCGCCGATGAGCCTGCCGATGAATCGCGCGGCGAAATCGCAGTCGAGCCTGATCGGCTTCGTCGCGGCCGGCCGAGGATGGCAATCGCTAAGCGTGCCGGCGAGTTCGAGATCGGGCAGTTCGGCCTTTGCAAGGCGATGAAAGCGGGCGATTCCGAGGATGGTGTTAGCGGGGTCGAGTGATTTTTCGAAGCGGGCGCTGGCCTCGGTTCGATGGCCAAGAGCGGTGGCGGCGCGGCGGATGGTCGGTGCGTCGAAGTTGGCGGATTCGAGCAGGACGATCGTCGTGTCGGGGCCGACTTCGGTCCGCGCGCCGCCCATGATGCCGGCAATGGCGACACTCTGTCGGTTCGACTGGATCACGAGCGTGCCTTCCGGGAGGGCGCGCTCGACGCCGTCGAGCGTGGTGAACTTCTCGCCGGGTTTGGCGTCGGCGACCTGGATGTTGTCGACCTTTGCGCCGTCGAAGGCGTGCATGGGCTGGCCGAGTTCGAGCATGACGTAGTTCGTCAGATCGACAATGAAATCGATCGGGCGCATGCCGCAGAGCGCCAGGCGCGTCTGCATCCAAAGCGGCGACGGCCGGGCGCGGAGGCCATTGAACATCAGACCGCTGTAGCGCGGGCATTTTTCGGGGTTGTCGATCTCGATGGGGATCGGCGGCAGTCCGCATTCGAGGGATGCCGTTGGCGTGACATCGTAGGGCTTCAGCGGCCGGCGCAGCATGGCGGCGACTTCGCGGGCGATGCCGTAGTGGCCCCAGCAATCGGGGCGATGGGTGATGGACTTGTTGTCGATCTCGATGATCCAGTCTTGAAAGGCGGCGGCGTCGATCGCATCGCCGGGGGCGAAGCCGACGTGAGTGCCGTCGGATCGCGCGGGAAGGCGCACGGCGTGCGCGCCGATATGCGGGAAGCCGAGTGCGCCCCAAGCGACGATCATGCCGTGGGACTCGCGGCCGGCGGCGTCCTTTTCGCCGAGGGTTTGCTCGCCGATGCGGGCGCCGGGCGGCGCGTAGGCGACGATATCGCCGACGGCGATGTCGGGCGCGGTGGTAAGCGATGTGAGCTTTCGAGGGCCGATGTCGACGATGACGGACTTTAGCTTGGCCTCGCCGGGCTGCGCGCGGATGGCGTCGATGCGAGCGGCGATGAGGCCGTGGACATCGGCGGCGTGTTCTTCGACGCCTTCGACCTCGGCGGCGGTAATGGTGAACTGAAGGGCCAAGTCGCGCGGCGACAGGCTATCAGGTATGTCGACGAAATCTCGGAGCCAGTTGAGGGAGATGAGCATGGTGTTATCCGCCGGGTGGAGTCATGTTTGGCGGAGTATAAGAACGATGGCGCAATCCGAAAAGCGATTCGAGGCCGAAAATGGTAGACTCCACGGACCGAGTCACAACGAACGGTCAGCCTACGCCCGTGTCAGGAAGAAAGCAGGGGCAGGCCACTTGGCTTAGATAGAGATTGGAAGTCCAGACGCGACTTGCATCGCCATCAAGTCGTCGCGGCAGAACTTAAGCGTTCTGCTAGAATTGCATTTACAAGTGTTCGATTGGCGCTATCAGCACCCTTCAGGCTAATGCGCGCTTTGAAAGACTCGCGCCCCATCTGCTGCGCTAATTTACCAAAACACTCGTCGGCAAACGATGGCGTCATTGTCTCAACGCCTACGAAGTCAATCTCGACACGATCTTCGCCAGCGATTCGTTCGAGAGTGCCTTGGATCAAGTCGCGAAGCTGCTCGCCCTGCCTTCGCGTTGAAAAATCCATTCCTTGGGTTCTTAACTCAAGTTTGTGAATCATGATCAGGCTCTTGATTTTGACGTTATTCAAAAAAGTCCTCGTCCTCATACCCTCGAACTGGACCTAGTTCAGAATACACCTTATCTATCGGAAATGGGTTGTCCAACTCAAACATCAACGAAACTTCGGTTCCTCGCCAAAATAGATTATCGGACAGATGCGCTTCCCTCCTCGAGCCTGTCCAATGGAGCCGGTGGCGAATACCCATCGATTTCTTACCAGATAATAGTCGCATAGACCCCCGGTTTTCCTCAACGAGCCGTTTAACCACGAATGTCTTGGCTCACAGTTCAACTGGAATCTACGGACGGTTTTTTGTGAGAGACTTC
>CAZRFP010000051.1:0-26150 GCA_964599535.1 uncultured Planctomycetaceae bacterium | reverse complement strand
TTCGCCGTGATGAGAACGTCCGGTTGCTTTTCCGGACGTTCCGACTTTTCGCCCCATTTGGACGCGTTACGTCAACAATTCCGCAGGATCTTCGCGTTACATCTTGAGCCGTGTGCCCGAAATGATGCCTTCGAAGACCATTCGCTCGCCGACAAATGCCTGGACCAGACTTTGAAACTTGCGAAGGCGCGGATCGATCACCTTCGCGATGAGAATGACTCTCGCCGGCGGAAAGACTGAGTCGCGAAACTTGGCTTCATCAATTCCGGCGAAGCCCATCACGCCTTCGTCGGGCACGACATTTTTCTGAATGAACGCGGATAGCTGGGCCGCTGACTCGACCATGAGAACGCCTGGGAAAATGGGCTGCTGCGGCATATGGCCGCGACACCACCATTCGTCGGGGCGGACGTCACGGTAGGCCGCGTAGATCATGTCCTCATTGTCGGCGTGGATGATGCCGTCGAGTTGGGAAAACTCGAATTGCTGGGGCAGCACCTTGTAGATGGCTTCGCGCGAAAAAAGAACCCGGTCGCAATCGAGCGACTGCGGGTCCATGACTGGCATCGGCGGCATGAACTTCTCCAGCGGCGTTGGCTTTTGTGCCGCCTGATAGGCGTGAGTGGGGGACCGCTTTCGCGCGATCCGACTGGGAACCGTACTTAGACAGCCGCCGCTTGGGATCTCCACCGACAGCAAATTCCCCTCAATCCCAATCGCGAAGGCGCCAACGCGGCGGTAGCACCCGTCAGAACCCATCTGCCGCGTCGCTCGATCGCGAGGCTGAACTCGAACGAAGCGAACTGACCAGTGGCCCTTAGTCGCCGGAGGTCGATCGCACTTCGAGGATTGTCTTGCGAACGTCTTGTGCAGCGTTTTTGATATCCTGCATGGCCTTGCGCACGCGCGTGCCGGCGGCCTTGTTTCCGCCTTCGGCCTTGGCCACATCGTCGGCGCTGGCCTCGACAAGCTGCTTGAGGCGTTCATATTCCTGCGTAAGCGTTTTCTGCTGACCGTTCAAGGTAGGCATCCTCCCTGAGGTTTAATGAATCGTACCGAACTCTAACACTTTGCCTCTCACCCTACCGCGGCGGAAGTCTAGCAGAGGCTCGCATCGTCGGCAAACGGCGTTTTTGGTTGAAATTGTCGCGAACGAACTTCCAAAAACGGCCCGCCGGATTACGCATGAAATTTCTGCTTTTGGCCCCTTGCCAGCTCCGCTAAGCTCTGCTAAATTGCCTTGTTCTGATTTCATTGGAAAGCAAATTCAAGCGAGGCAGTCGTGCATTATCCACATCGCAAAAGCTATCGTAAACGGTTTCGCAAGCAGGGTTTCCGTGCGCGAATGCGCCGTGCCGGCGGGCGGAAGCTCATTTCCCGCAAGCGCCGGCGCGGCCGATGCGTTAACATCAAGGATAAAATGTAACCTGTTTATTGGCAACAGTTTAATGCGGCTTTCTCGTCCCGCGTCTCACTGTTGATGCCACGACGCCAGCTATCCGGCCTTTTCCAATCGCCCCGCGCATGCTCGCGGGGCGATTTGCTTTGCGACTAAAGCCGTGGAGGCTCGATTGGCGACGGAACGGGCCACGACTCCAGAATCTGCATAGGATCCTTCACGCCGATGGGCCGCGGAACGGCGAACAATTCGCCATAGTTGTAGCCGCACATGCCCCCTTCGTAGCCCGCAAGCGACATCAAATAGTGGCGCATCCGTTCGAATCGTTCTGGCGGAAATTGCGACCGATAACATGCCACCGCGGCTATCTTCTGGTCAATGGTCTCGGTGATGTCAACGACGAATTGCGCTGGGAAGTGCATCAATTCTGCCGCGCGAACCAGCGGCCGGTAGATCAGATGCTCGATGGCGTGGGGTTCGGTGTTGTCGAACTTGTTGTTCCACTTCGTCAGTTGAGAATAAAAGCGCGTCGCCTCCGTGATGAGCTGCGCCTGATAATGGTCCGGCGATGCGGCAACGGTGCGGCCCGCTATGCCCACGAGCACGCGCGGCCGGTACTTTCTGAGCACGCTGGCGAGCGCGAATCGCGCCTCCGGTCCGTCCATGAGTACGCGGTTTGTCAGGCCGAGCACCTCGCAAACCTGCACGCCGAGGATTTCGGCCGCGGCGCGCAGCTCGCGTTGGCGTGTCTCAGGATCGCCAAGCGGCGTGGGTTCGCCATTGGTCATGTGAATCATGCCGACGCGATAGCCCTGTCTAACCATCCGGGCGATCGTGCCGCCGCAACTGATTTCCAGATCGTCGGGATGAGGCGCCGTGAAAACGATATCGAGTTGATCCGAAGCGGACATGGGCGGCTCCTAGGTCATCGCAAGTCATTCGCAGCGTTCGGTATGCCGCGGCGGCTCATCCGTGCGACTCAACGGCGGGCCACGCAAGCGTGCCGGAATGATAGATTCGGACACATGGCGGCTCAAGCTTGACGGCATTGTACCTTGTCATCGGGCGTCATAACATGAACCGAATGAAGCTGCGAGTCGATCAGCGGGCCAGGTCTCGTCGTTGGACATTCAATCGCCGACGCATGCGGCCAGACATCGGCTCTATTTCTAAAACGCTTACCGGTTTGACCGTCGTGTTGGCAATCTCCGGCTGCGCTACGCCGTCGCACTTCAACGCAGACATTCATTCCGAAAATGCCGGTGATCGCATTCTTGCCATCCGACAGGCCGCCGACAAGGGCGATCGTGCGGCAATGCCGCTGATCGTGGATCGCCTCGACGATGAGGATGACGGCGTACGCTTCTATGCGATTCTCGCGCTGGAAAGGCTGTCCGGCACGCGCATGGGCTATGATTATGCCGTGCCTTTTGAGCGTCGCGTCGCGTCAGTCGAACGCTGGCGGGAATACGTGCGAAGCGGTCGGCACCTGGCCGGTTCGCCGCCGGCGTCCGCAACGGCTACCGAGGCGTCAAATCTCGTGGAGCGCGGAGCCGAACCCCGCTAAACTCTCGATATGCGTCAGGAGAACGTGATTGTCGTCAACATTCTGAGCAACGCGCGCAGCCTGCCGGCGGTTCGCGGCGCGGTCGAACAGACCGCCGCGTCGGAGGGATTTGACGCCAACGACACGCATGGATTGGTCCTGGCGATCGACGAAGCGCTGGCCAACGTCATAAAGCACGGGTACGACGGGCGGTCGGATCAGCCGATTTCAATCATGCTGTCGGCGGTCCAGGCGGCCGATGGTCGACGGGGCATTGCGGTGGAAGTACGGGACCGTGGCAAGCAAGTGGATCCGTCGAGCATCTGTGGACGCGACCTGGACGACGTTCGCCCCGGTGGACTCGGCGTGCATATCATTCGAGCGGTCATGGACGAGGCCGAGTATAGTTGTCCGAACGAAGGCGGCATGTGCCTTCGAATGGTGAAGTATGTTCCAGGAAAACCGGCCACCGGCGGCCCGTGATCGTCGGCTTGATCCGTCGATTCGGAATCGTCCGGAACAGGCCGGTGAACATCAGGGAAATGTCGAACCACAACCAAAATCTCGTTCGTGACGTACGCCGCTCGGGCGATTCGACGATCGTCATGTTGAGCGGCGACATCGATCTGCACCGTTCGCCGTCGCTGCACGAGGCGCTGGTGGCGGTGACGAACGAACAGCCGCGCCGGCTTGTGCTGAACATGACGGACGTGCCGTATATGGACTCGTCGGGCGTCGGCACGCTGGTCGATGTTTTTCGGCGCGTCGCCAAGTACCAGGGCAAGCTGGTGCTCTGTGGATTGACCGCGCGCGTGAAGGGCGTCTTTGAAGTAACCAAGCTGGATCGGTTTTTTACGATTTGTGATTCTCCGGAACAGGCTGAGTCAATATAACAGCGCGTTGATCGCATTGTTGTCGAAGGCGGATTCGGCCATTCCGAGCAAATCTCTGTCGTGTCGGTTTGTTAAGTTACCGTACGGCGCGCCGTGTATTCTACCTCCGGACATCAGCATGATTCGCCGCAATGAAGAAGTGACCACACAGCGCAATGTGCTGGGCGAAGCGCTGGAAGTGTGCAGCCTGTCGCCGCGCACCGGGTTTTATCGCACCGGTTGTTGTGAGATCGGCCCGGATGATTTCGGCTCGCATTCGGTGTGCGCTGTGATGACGGCTGAGTTTCTCGCCTTCAGCAAGGCTCGCGGCAACGATTTATCGACGCCGAATCCGGAACACGGATTCCCTGGCTTGCAGCCCGGCGATCGCTGGTGCGTGTGTGGCTTGAGATGGGTGGAAGCCATGCAAGCGGGCGTCGCGCCGCCGGTGGTGCTCGATGCCACGAACGAGTCATTGCTTGAGCATATTTCGCTGGAAGACCTTCGGCGCTACGAGGTGGTCTCATAGCCCCTCGAATGGGCTGTATCCGGTGGGACTTTCCGGCGTTGGCGGTGTATCGGGCCGATTCCGGATGTTGACTTAAACGGCATGCCCTCGCCGGGGCGGCAAACGGGCCTTTGGTGCCTTGAAGGGGCATTTTCACCGCCCGGCTCGAATTGCATCGCTCAGTCCGGAATTCGGACCTAGAATAAGTTGAGCGCATACCAACGACACGATAAACTGAGTGTCCGATACCATAGGAACTTCCCCACGAAGGCCCGCCTTTGCCCGTAGGAGCCAAACCCATGTTGTTTACGCGCCCGCACCGTGTTCAGAATTCTCAGGTTCGATTCGCGCGAGTCGTTGCCTGCTTCATCCCCTTGTTTGTGCTTGCGCTCGTCGCTGACCACGCCTTTGGGCAGGCCGGCGGGGTGCGGCGCGGTGGTGGCGGCGGCGGTCAGAAGTCCGGCGGAAGGCAACCGCAGCAGCCGCGTGACAACAAGCCGGCGGCGCCTACGCCGGGCCAAGAACATGGAACTATCCTCAAATACGAGGTCTCGAAAAAAGAGTCAGATATCGAGAAGGGCGTCACAGGGTACCTCACGGTCCGTCCCTTCGAAAAAGGCGCCAAGATGCTCAAACTCTCGATATTCAAGCCGGATGATGAGGGCAACGGTGGTGTTATCGTAAAGGTCGGCGATCATCAATTCGAATCGGACGACGTATCGGAGTACTTCTGGAGCGGCCTGTATTGCACGGCCGGATGGGGCTTCAAGGACGAGAACGCCAAAGTCAAAGTGAAGGAGCTTCGTACATTAACGCTGGATACGATCGATATCACCGGCAAGGTGGAATCGGTGGATGGGGATGTCATCGTCATTCGGGCCACGCCTTCAAACGGGCGGGAATGGCCGCACCTTGAGACGCCGCCGGATAGTCGCGCGCCCGCGCCAAATGCGCCTCCGAAGAAGCCTCGCCAATTGAAAGTCTCCCTCAAGCTGATTGAAGATGTCAGCCGAGTCGTCGATCAGGAGAGCGACGAAACTTCGCTGTCGTCTTTTGAACCCGGGCAGATGGTTGACGCGAGAATCGTATTTAGCTCCAAGACCGGGATGCTCGTTCGGATGTCGCCGCCCGGCGTCGATCCGGACGTAACGCGGCCTTCGCCGGATCAACCGGATGATGGCGACAGCCGTGGCGATGGCGGCCGCAAGCCGCCTCCCGGCGGTACGCGGCGTGGCGGTCCGCGCGGCGGCGGTTGATGGCCATGGATCGACGCTCTGCCAAGTCGAGCGGCGGTGCCTCTTCATTCTGAACTGCTCGAAGGTATCGCAAGGGCAAAATTCGCCTCATGGGTGGTTCGTGCCCTTGCAATATGCGGCGTTTCGGAGCAGGATTCCAACCTCGTGAGGGAATTGCCAGGGAGCCGAATGCGCCTGCGCATTGGCGCGATGCTTCTAAGTCCTTGCGGCGCAGACCGGTAGCTGTCGATATGGAAATAGGCGAATCGACCGATGGGGCGACCAGCCTTTTTTTCGACGATCGCTTCCAGCGAACCGCACCCTCGACGGGAGGAATCACGGGCCTTGCCGCCTCGCACTGACATTCGAGCATTCTGTCTTGCAATGATGGCCGCGTTGGCGATGTGGCCTTCTCACGCGGCAGGGCAGCTCGGTCTTTCGCAAAACGCGCCGCGCACGGAATTGGGCAGCGCTTTTCTGGAGCGGCAGCGTGCGCTGGAGCGGGAAAACCAGCGAACACTGCAGGAGACGCTGCCCGCCGCGCAAAAATTCCGCGTCGACTACGGCGGATGGTTCAACACCTACTTTTTCCTGTTTGATGACGGCTTCAACAGCAGCCGCACGCTCCGGCAGTATGAAACGCGCCTTTGGGTTTCGTTCAGCGCTGATCAGGGCATTCATGAAGGCTACGCCCGAATGCGGGCCACCTACAACGACTGGAACCACGGCGACAACTTTTCGTCGAATCATGACGATCTCGACGGTCCCAACCTTGAGCGCGGCTGGTACGTTTTGGATATTGCCAAGGCGCTTCGCAAGAACGAGAACCTCGATCTGCCGCTGGAACTGAAGGTCAAGATCGGTCGTGATCTGGTCTATGCCGGAACGGGATTTGCAATTGATCTGCCGTTGGATCATGTGATGGTCCAGGGCGAGCTTTTCAATTTTGAGGCGACGTACATCACCGGCAAGACGCCCGCCAGCACGCCGAACATCGATCGCAGCCGATCAGTCGCTGATCATAGCAATCGCGTGTTTCACATTATCGAAGGCCGCTACAAGGGCTGGGATGTTCACGAACCGTTCGTATATGCCGCGTGGCAGGACGATCGCACACGGGAAGATCCGCCCGATCTGCTGCAGAACTATCGCTACGACTCACGGTATTTCGGCTGGGGTTCCGTCGGCGAGTTGATTCCCAATCTGCGTTATAGCACGGAATGGGTCATCCAGCGCGGGCGAAGCTACAACGATCAGCGTTACATGCGGCAATCGGAGATCAAGGCCTGGGGCTTTGACCATCGGCTCGATTATTACTTCCGTCACAAGATGAAGCCGGTTCTTTCGGCCGAGTGGATGTTCGCGAGCGGCGACCGTGATCGACTGGGCAGCCCGACGAATGCCAAGGGCGGCAACAGCGGCGACTATGTTGACAACAGCTTTGTCGGCTTCGGCTTCCGGGATACGGGTTTGGCGCTGGCGCCCCGGCTGAGCAACATGCATGTCTGGCGGCTCGGCGGCTCGTTCCGTCCGTTCCCGGAATCGGAAATCGCCAAGGAACTTGAGTTGGGAACGGACTGGTACCTCTTTTATAAACATCATCGCCGCGCCGCGATGAGCGATCCGCTGGCCGACACGCAGAGCGGTTATGTCGGCTGGGAAATGGACTATTACGCGAATTGGCGCATCTGGAACGATCTGGCGTGGACGGTGCGATTCGGCACGTTCTTCCCCGGAAAGTCGTTTTCCGATCAGACGACGCGAACCTTTCTCCTGACGGGTGTGACATGGTCGTTCTAGGGCAACAGCAACCAAACTGGGCAATATTGCCGCGCCGGAATTCCCCAATCGGCGGGAATAGGGTCGCGCTGCTTTTTGCCACATTTCTGCCGTGCCTGCTTATCGGCTGCGCCGGGCCGCGTCCGATGACCCCGAGTATCGACGCGCAGACGCTGGACGACGGCACTTTTCAGGCGTATCTCGCGGAGGTAGAACTGGTTACGGTCGACGAGGCCTACCGGGCCATGTTGATCCTTGCGGACGGCGAAGACACGTCGGTGGACTTCGAAGAGCGCCGCGGCAGGCTGGAGTCGCGCGGAATCGCCCGATCGGCATGGGGCTTGCAATCTGATCATGTTATTGATGCTGGTTCGGCGGCGTATATGGTGTGCCGCATTTGTGAAATCGGCGGCGGCTTGAACCTGCGCCTGTTTGGTCGGGCCGGTCTGGGTGATCGGCGATATGCGCTGCGGGAGTTGATGTATCGCGGCATGCTCGACGACGTGGTGGACTATCAATACATGACCGGGCCGGCGTTTCTGAAGCTCTTTCGGAATGCCGACACGCTGATGGCGGAGAAGGGCATGTATGACACCGGCGGCGTTGACCTGAGCGACAAGACCGATCGCGACGAGCGCGGTGAGTTGATCGTCCCGCCGCCGCGCGGTGGGCAGGCGGAGTGAGGCGATGCGTCGGGATCGGCGCATGTGTACTCCGAAGTCGCAAGTGGGAGGTATTTTTCGGCTGCGGCTCACGATCGGGCGGCTGGGTGTGTCCTATGATTGAGCAATATCGGCGCAGGCTGTCCTATTCATGGCTATGCATCGATTCGGCCCGACGCGGGTAACGGGAGACTGTCATGACGTTTCAATTGGGATCGCGATGTTTGGCGATAGGGGTCATTCTGTTGTCGGTTTCGACGACATTGCAGGCTCAGCAGCCCGCCACCGCGCCAGCGGTCGATGCGGCCACGACGCAGCCCCTGGCCGCGCCCGGCGAGGGTTTGGTTTACGAGGTACATGCGGTTTCGGGCAAGGTTCTCGTCGCGCCGATTGGAATGGACCCCGTAAAGGATGCGGCGCAATGGCGGCAAGTTCAAGTAGGTGAAGCGCTCGGGCAAGGTCAGCAGATACGCACGTTGATTCGATCAAGCGTGAAGCTCGTGGCACGCCCGGCCGATCCGCCGACGGTCATCCTACTCGAAAGCACGTCGCGCATGACGATCGAGCAACTTGCGATACGCGAGGGGCAAGCAGTCGCGCGTCTCGGCTTGGGATATGGCGCCGTCCGCGCCGGCGTTGCGGAAGGCCAGACGCGAAGCGACATGGAAATCGCCACACCCTCGGCCGTGCTGAGCAAGCGCGGCACCGACATTTTCCGCGTGGAATACATGAACGGCCGGTTCAACATGTCGCTCTCGGAGCAGGGCCGCGGCTTGTTGCAGGCCATTCAGCTTCAGTTCAGCAATCGCGGCGACGTGGTTGGTTTTCGATCGCGACTGGTCACACCGGGGCAGGCCGTGACGCAGCGCATGGCGCAGGCCATCGAGAGCCTTACGTGGGATCGCGAAATTCACGTCAACGACATGTTCGGGCTGGTTGGGAATGACCGCCTGTTCACGCTGCTGAATGATCGCGGTTTCGCGTTTCTGCTGCCGTTTAACTCGACATCCGCGAGCATCTTCGGTAATCCGACGGCCCAGCCGCAGGGTGACGGCGCGACCACACTGACGGGCGGCACGCTGCCGATTACTTCCACGCGCGGCACGCGGACGATTCGCGACGGCGATTTCGGCATCGGCCAGACGGCGCTGCCGAATCTCTTTGACGCGCTGCGCGGTCGACAGGTCACGCGCGACCGCCAGGGCGGCGCCGCGGCGACGCTGAAGGAACTTCAGCGTCAGCGCAGCCGTGATCGGCTCGGCTACGGCCGGCATCGATGATTGCCGTTGAGCCGTGATTGGCCGTCGAATCTCTATTTCTCGCCGAATACATGAAGCATGCGGGCTACGACTTGAGCAGTTGCTCGATCGTTCGGCGCAGAAGCGGTTCGCCGCCGAACGTCATGCCGAGTGCTCGCAGCTTTGATGTGTCGATCTGATTCTTCGGGCCGTTGTTCACGCCTTCAATGATCGCCGCGCTTCCGCATATTTCGCGGGCGATCTCGGCTACTTGCCGTTCGGCGATGTACATATCATAACAATTGAAAGCTTCGCCCCGAATGCGCTCGCTATCGGCGCTCAGCAGCTTTTCGATCGCGCGTGCCACATCGGCGGCATGAACCTCCTTGCCACCGGCATGGCTCGAAAACGGCTCGCCACGTGCAACGCGCTTCACGATGTCATGCCAGCGGCTCTTTGCGGGCGGATGAGCCAGGCCGTAGATGCCCGTCGGGCGAAGAGCGCAGATGTCCCAGCCATCACCGCGGCCGAAGCTGCTGACGAACTGTTCGGCCGCCGCCTTGTGCGCGCCGTAGTGGCTCATGGCCCATGTCGGGTGCGTCTCGTCGAGTACGCGGTCGGGCAGGATGACCTCATGCACGGCGCAGGTGGATATGAATATGAACCGCGGCACGCCATAGTCGCGCGCGGACTTCATCAGCGAGAGCGTGCCGAGCAGATTGGCGCGGATAAATTCCTCAAAGGCCTGTTGTCCGGCGGCGCGAAAACCGAACCCCGCGGGACGATAGAGGGCCGAATGAACGACCGCGTCGACCTTGCAGCAGAAATCTCCAAAGCCTCGCGGCGCTTCGAGAGAACCGGTCACCCAGTCGATCTGTTTCTCGGCATCGCCGAAGCCCGTGAGGTCGGAATCGGCACGATACCAGCATCGAAGCCGATGGCCGCTGGTGGCGAGCCGGTCGGCGATGTATCGACCCAGAAAGCCGGTCGCGCCCGTCAGTGCGATGTTCATGATGCAACCTTCTGAATCGGCGGCATTCCGTCGCGGCGGATCACTTCTTCACGTCGACGATATCGATCCCAATGCGGCCGAGGACGGGAATAAGCGTGGCGACCGTGCTGACCAGGCCCTCGTCGCCGAGCGGTACGATCACCATCGCGATTCGGTTTGGATCGCAGTCGGTCTGTCGCAGGGCGGCATCGATATCGAGCCACTGGTCGCCAATGTAGACTTGCGTCCACATGTGGTATCCGAAGGCGCTTTTTTCAGCGCCGAGATATCCGGCGGGCACCTCTACGATGCCGCTGACGCCGCGCGCGGGTATGCCGGCGGCTCGGCACATCGCCGCGAGGAGTACGGCATGCTCTGTGCAATCGCCGCTTCGATTGCGGACGACATCGGAAGCCGTGGCGAATCCGACCGTCATGTTCTTGTCGGTAATGTAGTCGGTGACGAACTTTCGCAGGGTGTCGGACTTCTCGGCGGGCGCGGATAGATCGCGCACGGCCCGCCGGGCCAAACGGCGGATGCGTGAGTCGTTTGAGTCGCACACGCTGGAGGGATTGAGCAGGGCTTCGACGGCTTCGGGGAATTTATCGGGATTTGACGCACCTCGAGCGCGCGCCCAGTCGTTTCGTCTGATCGTGACCAGCGCCTCCCGGTCGCCCTTGCGCTGGATGCTCTGCATCGGCGTGGTCGGAAACTCGGGCAGCGCTCCGGGGGCGCCTTCCTTCAGGCGGACGCGCAGCGTCACTTCCGAAGCGCCCTTTTCAAGCGGCCGGTCGGTGTAAACGAAGGATTCAAAGAACATCTCGGGCGGCGCGCCGCGGCGCATGGCCTCGTCGCGCGATGTTTCAAACATCTTCATCTGCATCATGCCCAGATTCATGGTCATGATGACCGGCGTGAAATCATCATCGACCCATATGTCGGTCTCGATATCGGCGATGCCCAGCGCGGCGCCTTCGGGCACGCCCGGAATGCTCGCGCCGCCGAGCTTCAGCACCGAGCGAATGCGCGTCAGTTCGCGTTCGACATCAAGAACGCTTTGCATGCCGCGCCCCATGACTTCGCTCTCCATCTCAAGCGGACCGTCCTTTCGGAACGCCGGTTCATAGGACTTCAGCGTGTACTTGGTGCCTTTCTTCAGGCCGTGCCCCTGTTGGACAAGGAGTTGGCCCCAGGGGAATCGAATCTTGGGGTCAAAATCGTAGTCGTTGCGCTCTTTTTCACGGCCGTACTGTTCGGCGACAAGGGTGACCTTTCCTTTCATGATCGTGCCGCTGACGGTCTCCGGATCGTTGCCAAGCGATGAGACCATGCGAAACGAGAGCGGCTCGCCCGACGGCGTCTCGACGTAGTTCTGCTCCTGGATGATCTCGACAGAGACAGGTCCGCGCCTGATCTCGATCTTGGTGCTCATGGTCGAATGCACTTTTTCGTCGACGGTCTTCGTAACGGCATGCATGTAGCCGCATTGCATGTATTCGCCGGTTTGCGGATCCTGCATCATGACGACGTACCAGCGCTCATCATGCTTCGGCGGCGCGGGCGAACGGCGCTGGTCCTCGGTCTTGTCCGATGCCCATGCGGCGGCGGGGACCGCGAGAGCATAGCTGATGAGAAGCAATGCGATGCAGCGGCATGTCATATTCATTTCAATTGCCCTCGTTTGCGGGAAGGGTTTACAGGTCTAATGAACAGGTTTAACGGCTTTTCGGCCGCCGGCTTTCCTTTTGACCGGTCGGCGTCGGCCGTTATGATTCGGACCTCATGAGCGATTGTAATTCAATTCGGCACGTTTGCCCCGTCGGCATTTTCAACGGATTCGAGTTTACCCTGCTAGTGCTGATCTGGATCGGCGTCGCGCAGGCCGGCTGCCAGCGGCCGGTACAGCCTGAGGGGCCTACGGCTTACGAACTGGCGATGGACGAGGACCTCGACGCCCTCTGGCACACGGCTTTGGCGGTTCTGCGAAAGGTCGATTTCCGGCCCGACATGCAGGATCGCGCCACCGGCGTCATCTCTTGCATTCCGACGACGAGCATGCAATGGCATGAGCCGTGGCGTCAGGATGTCGTCACCGGCTTCGGCTTGCTGGAGTCATCGATCAGCACCATTCAGCGCCGCGCGATCGTCCGGTTCGTGAAGGGCGAGCGATGGTCCATCGAGGTGCAGGTGGATGTCTATCGCCTCAGCCGCGCTGAAACGCAGATTACGAGCGCCTCGTCGGTTTTGCACGGCTTTGCCGGAAGCGTGCCGACGGTCGAGGGCGTCGCTACGAATGAATCCGCGACCGACTATTGGGTGTACCTCGGCCGGGACGGCGCATTGGAATTGCGGCTGATCAATCGAATCCTCGACGAGGCCGGCGCGGCGTGGGTCGAGGATGTCGCTCCGGAGCAGGGTTAGGTTTGATTCGCTACAATATCCCGAAAGGGATACGGGAGGTTCCAACCGGCGATGAGCTGCCGCATATGTGGATGCGATTCGCTCATCATGCTGCGGTCCCGAATGATGCGAAGACCATGAAAACGCGCGAAAAGATCACGCTGTCAACCTTGATGGCCCGGAAGCGACAGGGCCGCAAGATATCCATGTTGACGGCCTACGACTATCCCACCGCTCAGATTCTCGAACAGGCCGACGTGGATTGCATTCTCGTCGGCGATTCGGCGGCGCAAGTCGTGCTCGGCCATGACTCGACGCTGCCCATGAAGATGGACTTCATGATTACCATCGCGGCGGCGGTGAGGCGCGGCGCGCCGACGGCCATGCTGGTCGGCGACATGCCGTACCTCTCGTTCAACGTGAATCCTGAGGAATCGATACGCAACGCCGGCCGCTTCATGGCCGACGCCGGATGTGATTGCGTCAAGATCGAAGGCGATGCCCGTATTGCCGACACGGTTCGGCAGATGGCCGCCGCGACAATCCCCGTGATGGTACACATGGGGCTTCGCCCGCAGGCCGTGCATCAGTTCGGCGGCTATCGGGCGCAGGGCCGCGACGCGGCGGGCGCGCGGCGTCTTATCGAAGATGCCCGCATCATGGAAGAGGCGGGAGCATGTGCCCTCTTACTTGAGGCTGTTCCGCCGGAGCCGGCGCGAATCATCGCGGAATCGACTCGGTTGCCGGTCATCGGTTGCGGTGCGGGTCCGCACTGCGACGGGCATGTCGTCGTGTTTCATGACATGGTCGGTGTGACGAATACGCCGCTGCCGAGGTTTGTGAAAAAATACGCGGAGACCCGCGAATATCTGCGCCAAGCCGTCGAAGGCTATGTTCGCGACATTGTCGGCGGGGCTTATCCGGCGGCGGAGCATTGCTATCAGATGGAGTCCGGCGAAGTGGAGCGTCTGGCGGATGGCGGGTCGCGAAGTCGACCCTAGCGACGCGACGCTTTGCCTCTTGGAACGGCGCGTTTGACGAGGGGGGATCAGGCGTTGAGTCGCGTGGACGGTACGAATGAGCAAGTGTGGCCGTTTCAGTTACGGCGGCATCGTAACAGGCAAAGCACGGCATCGCCTGATTTAAGGGGTGAGTCAAGTTTTGTGAGTGGCGGCGATGGGGCACGGCAATTGCGATTGAATAGTTTCTTGTTGCGATTGTCCGATTTCCCGGTCGGTGCCGCCTCGTCATCACGCCATGTGAGGTAACGTCATCATGCAACATAAACATCGAGTGGGTTTTACGCTGATTGAGCTGCTTGTCGTGATCGCGATTATTGCCGTGTTGATCTCGGTTTTGCTCCCGGCGCTGCAGAAGGCTCGTGAGGAAGGCAAGAAAGTCGTGTGCATGAACAACATGCGCGAGATCGGCATGGGCGTAATGCTCTATTTGGAGTCAAACGACAATCTGCCGTGGACATATGTGCATTCGGTCAGCGCGGCCGGCGCGCCGCAGTTCTATCCGGGGACCGGCATCATCAGCAGCTACTCCTGGGCAGGCATGATGGCACCGATGCCGTGGCCGGGCGACGAAAGCGGCGATTGGGTCAAAGTTCCTCCTGAGTTGCGGCCGCTGAACAAGATTATCGCGCCCGACGTCCAAGGCCGGGGAAATGTACCATTGACGCAGTGCCCCGGCGATCGGTCGGCCTACTCACCAACGGTTGGGCAAGGCCAGGATCCGCTCGCGATCGAACAGAGCCGCAGCAGTTGGCAGACCTACGGGAACAGTTACAGTATCAACTGGTTCTTTCTTGAGCACGAACCGTTGCCTTTTACCATCCAGAATCTGTTTATCGTTGGAAAGGACGTTGTCGCGAAGAACGTCGGCGGTTCGGCCAGCGAGTTCGTTCTAATGTGGGAAAATCAGGTTGATCAATTGTTTGTCGATGCCGAACCGACCGGCGGCGGACGACTCGGCGACGGATGGCACAGGCGGTTTTCCAGCCACACGTTTCTGTTTCTCGACGGCCATGCCGAACATCGAAGATATGACACGCGCTTTCCGAGCGGCCCCGGCTGGCGCATCCACAAGGACCGCCGGCATTCAGGTCACTAATGCACGGCCGCCGGTGTTGTTTGATGTGAAGCGTTCGTCATGAATCCAAGTCAGCCGTAAAGACCGCGTGCATTGAGTTTCACTTTCGCGACAGTCGAGACGATCAGCGGTCGAGTTGTTGCAGGATCAACATGGAATCGAGAGAGCGAAAGAACCTGATTCTCGTCGTTGTGCTCATCGGCGTCGCCATTGGCACATACTTCTGGATGTCGGGCGACGATCTGAGCGACGAAGATGCGGCAACCAAGTCGGCATGGCATTGCACGGCATGCGGGAAGTCGTTTGAGATGACGGCGCAACAGCTTCGCGATTCGGTCGTCACCGAAGAGCGAACCGTCGACTTGGATGGCACAACCGCTTCGCCGGACGAACCGCGCATGCGCGGCCGAGGAGATCGCCGACTCTTCAATGTGGCGCGGTGCCCCTATTGTAAAGAGTGGAAGGGCGAGGCCGCACGAAAGTGTCCAGAGTGCGGCGAAATCTTCCCGGCCAAGAGCAAGACCGGCGAGCCGGGCGTCTGCCCCAAGTGCAATTGGGATTCGCATACCGGCCGAAAAGCCGATGGGGACCACCGTTCGCACGATCACTGAGGCAGGCGCTCTACGAACTTTTCGCGGTCCTGATAGAATCCGCGTATGGATATCAAGCGGATTCGTAATTTCTCCATCATCGCCCACATCGACCACGGCAAGAGCACGCTGGCCGATCGGCTGCTGTTGCGCTGCGGGGCCATCACACAGCGCGATTTTCGCGATCAGATTCTCGATGACATGGAACTTGAGCGCGAGATGGGCATCACCATCAAGGCCAATCGCTGCACGCTCGACTATGCGTACCCCGGTTCTGATCCGAAGCTCGCCAAGCCTCAGCCGGCCGGCGACTATATGTTGAACCTGATTGACACGCCGGGGCATGTGGACTTTCACTACGAAGTCAGCCGGGCGCTGGCCGCGTGCGAGGGCGTTCTCCTTCTTGTCGATGCCTCACAGGGGATTGAGGCCCAGACGCTTGCTAACGCATACAAGGCGATCGACGCCAATCTGGAGATCATTCCCGTCATCAATAAGATTGATCTGCCGTCGGCCCGTGCCGAGGACATCGCGCTGGAGCTGGAACAAGTCCTCACGCTGCCGGCTGACGAAGCGATCTTTGCGTCGGCCAAAACGGGCGTCGGGGTCGATGACATCCTCAAGGCCATTGTCGAGCGCATCCCTTCACCGACGGGCGATTCGGAGCGTCCGCTGAAGGCGATGATTTACGACGCGAAAGTCGATCCGCATCGCGGCGTCGTGTGTCATGTGCGCGTGATCGACGGCGTGCTGCGCAAGGGCGACAAGATCAAGCTGATGGCCGCCGAACGCACATATCAGGTGACCGAGCTGGGTGTCTTTCGACCGAAGATGTCCAGCCTGCCGGAGCTTAGCCCCGGACAAGTGGGCTATGTCTTTGCGGGGATCAAGACGATCCACGATGTTCACATCGGCGACACGATTACGCTCGACGGCAAGCCGTGCGATGAGGCGCTGCCGGGCTATCAGCCGCCGCTCCAGATGGTTTTCTGCGACTTCTATCCCGGTCCGGGCACGACGAGTCCTGATCTTCGCGAGGCGATGGAGCAACTCTGGCTGAATGACTCCAGCTTCAACTTTTCGCCGGTCGCGAGCGCGGCGCTGGGCACGGGCTTTCGCTGCGGCTTTCTCGGGCTGCTGCATATGAAGATCATTCAGGAGAGACTGGAGCGCGAGAGCGAAGTGGATGTCGTCCAGACCGCGCCGACGGTCGGCTTCGAGATCCTGCTGCGCGGCGGAAACGTGGAGATTATCGAGTCGCCCGCCGATTTGCCGGGCATGGACAAGGTCGAAGAAATTCGCGAGCCGTACGTCAAATCGGAGATCATCACACCGGCGCGCTACATCGGAAACGTGATGACGCTCAGCGAAGAGCGACGGGGCATCTACAAGCGAACGGAGTATCTCTCGCCGGATCGCGCCCTGCTGATTTATGAATTTCCGCTGTCCGAAATCATCTATGACTATTTCGATCGGCTCAAGAGCGTCACAAGCGGCTATGCCACGATGGACTACGAGATGATCGGCTTTCGCCGTGATAATCTCGTGAAGCTCGATATTCTCGTCAACGGCACGGTGGTCGATGCCCTGAGCGTGATCGTTCACCGCTCGCGTGCCGAATTTCGCGGCCGGAAGATGCTGATGCGCCTGAGAAAAGAAATCGACCGCCACCTGTTCGAGGTGCCGCTGCAGGCGGCGATCGGCGGAAAGATCATCGCCCGCGAGACGATCAAGGCGCTGCGAAAAGACGTGACGGCCAAGTGCTACGGCGGCGACGTGACGCGCAAGCGGAAGCTGCTCGAGAAGCAAAAAGAGGGCAAGAAGCGAATGAAGCAGGTGGCGAACGTGTCGATCCCGCAGTCGGCCTTCATGGCGGTGCTGGATTCGAGCGAAGATTAACGGCGAGAGCTGCGCATCGCCGCCGGCTCGATGAGAGGCTGAAGCTACGCAAGCATGAGCCAACCGATTACTCTGACGAACGCGATCCTGTTTCATCTCGATCCCATCCGAATCGAGCCGGGCGGAGTGCGCATCGACGGTAGCGACATCGTTGCCGTCGGCGCAAGCGCGATGCCGATACCGGGGGATGAAGTGATCGACTGCGGCGGGGCGGTCGTGCTGCCGGGCCTGGTGAATGGTCACACGCATTTGTATTCGGCGCTGGCCGCGGGAATGCCGCCGCCGCCGAGCGCTCCGCGGAATTTCCACGAAATTCTGAAATATGTCTGGTGGCGGCTGGATCGAGCACTCGACGGTGATTCGATCGAAGCGAGCGGCCGTATCGGCGCGCTGGATGCGCTGGCGTGCGGAACGACGACGCTGATCGATCATCATGCGTCGCCCGGCTGGATTGATGGCAGCCTCGATCGACTGGAGCACGGCATTGCGGATGTCGGGCTGCGCGCCGTGCTCTGCTACGAAACGACCGATCGCAACGGCGGTGCGGGTTTCGAGGCCGGTTTGAACGAGAACCGGCGCTATCTGGATCGGTGCCGAATGCGCGGCGGCGGCCGGTTTGGAGCGATGGTCGGCGCTCATGCGGCGTTCACGCTTTCGGATGCCTCGCTGCGGGTGTGTGTTGAACTGGCCGATGAATATGCAACAGGCGTTCACATCCACGCGGCGGAAGATCCGTGTGACGACACGATCTGTCTTACTCAATATGGCGCGCCGCTGCTGGAGCGACTGCGGCGATGCGGGCTGCTTGCGACGGATGACGCGGCGGTCGCAAGCGCGGCTGGCTCGCGCAGCATTATGGGCCATGGCACGCATTTGCGGCCCATCGATGCTGCACGGGTGTCCTCGCAATGGGCGGGCATCGCGCACAACGCGCGATCGAACATGAACAATGCCGTGGGCTACGCGCCGGTGGCGCACATGTCGCGCGTGTTGCTCGGCACCGACGGGATCGGCGGCGATATGTTCGCCGAGGCCCGTGCGGCGTGGTTCAAGAATCGCGATGCTCAATGTGACATGAACGCGGGCCGCGGTTCGGGCGAATCCGGCATCGCCGGTCACGCGGTGGTTGCATCAAGCGCCGTTACGCCTGCCCGCGTCTTGCAGATGCTGGCGCAGTCGGCGCGAACAGCCACGGCCGCTTTGAATCGCAAGATCGGCCTGCTGTCGGCCGGCGGCGCGGCGGATGTGGTTGTGACCGATTACGTTCCCGCGACGCCGCTGACCAGCGAGAACGCGGCAGGGCATTTTCTCTTTGCGCTGGCCTCGCGGCACGTTCGACATGTGCTGGTGGATGGCGAATGGTTGTTGAAAGATCGCGCGCTGATGCGCCTCAGCGCGGCCGAGATTCGAGCCGCATCGCGCGATGAGACAGCGCGACTTTGGCGGCGCATGTCGGCCATCGGCATCGACGATTGATCGGGGTTCAGGCCTCACGCGCGGCATCCAGGCTTTGTGTTGAGCCGTACGGAAGAATGCAAAATGATCGATGCAGACTGAGAAATGAGCGTAGACGCGGTGCGTCACGAATTCCGAAAGTGATCCTTCACCTTTTGTAGGAGGGACCGCTTCGCCGCCACCTTTCTTTCGGCGTCTATTTCGATTCTTTCTGCCCGCTGTCCTTCACGGCATTGAGTTCGGCGCGAAGCGCCTCAAGCTCGTCGACATCCTTGGCGTGTTCGGATTCCGCCTCGGCTTCGATCATCGCGTCGATCTCTTCATCGGTCACAATCTCGGCCGGCGTGTCGGCCGTATCGCTGATCGCGGATGATTCGATCGTTTCGAGGAACATGCTCGTGCGTTCTTCCATCGTCTGGGCCTGAACCAGTGCCTTTTCCCATTCCATCTGCGTCTTAACCAGATCGGTCTCGCCGAACATGCGGCCGATCTCGCGGGCCATCGTGCCCATGGCCTGCGCGAAGTCGCTCGATGCCTCGGCTTGGCGTTTGATGATGAGTGCATTCTTCACCGCGAGGAGCTGGCGCTCGAGCATTTTCTTGACCGCGGCGGTTTTCTTGAGCGAGCTTCGGATGAAGTTGTATTGACCGTTATCGCCAATTTCCTTGGCGCGCCGGGCGTTGCGGATGAACTCGTTGGTGAATTTGTTCTGCTCGGCGATTGATTTTTCGATGCGGCGGATGCCCTGGCGAATCTTGATGTCCCGCTCGATGCGACGTTCTTCGGATGATTTGAACAGGCTCATGGCGTACCTTTCCGATCGAAAACACAGCCCATCGCAGGCCTTGTCGCCGGTTCGCCGGACTTCGGCGCTTGCGACGTCTCACCGGCAAATCGCGCGGCTCTTTCTACATAATATACCAGCGACACAGCCGCTCTGTCCGCCGTCCGCGTGAATATCGGTTATTCCTCTGCCAAAGCCCGGCGATGGTGCATATTTGTCTGATCAGGCGTATCCGGCTCTTCATCCGAAGCGGTCGATTCTTCGGATTTTGCTTCCGGCACTATATCGGCTTCCGGCTCCGCTTCGTTGACAGCGTGATCGTCTCGTTCGCCCAATTCGTCGTGATCGGCGGTCGCCTCAACCTTGGACTCGCCTGGTTCCGCGTGCCGTCCGGTCTTTTTGTCGGTGTCGGAAAGTGATTCGGATAACATCGGCGACGGTTGTCGTTCCTGTTCGGCATCACTCGCCGCATCGTCGGCGGATGTCGTCTCATCGACCGATTTTAATGTCGCCGATTCCTCACTGCGGTTGCTCGGCCATTCAAAAGACTGCTCCATTTGATCGTCTGCATGGGACGGCGTCGATCGGATCGGCGCGGCCGACGGTGGCTCAGCGGTATCGCGCTCGATGGTGACGGTCGGTCGAGTCGCAACTTGCGCCAGCGGGGGGATCATGCTGCGCGGCACGGGCTCCTGCATATCGCCGGTCAGATGAAATCCACACCGCCCACAGAAGCGCGCGGTGACGTTATTGACTGGGCTGGAGCATCGCGGACAAAGCGTCGGAATGCGCCGATCATAGGAACGTGCATCAAGCAGGAAGGAATGCAGTTCTGAAGCAAGGCGCGTGCTTTCGGGCGTGTTGGCGATGTTGACCCGAACGCGCGTACCGCTGCGACGGCGCTTCGTTTCGACATCGATTCGCGGCACGACCGGCGAATCCAGCATCGTCGCCCAGAAGCCGGGCTTCAGTTCAGGTGAATCCGACGGCGCTTCAATCCGCAGTCCGTCGATGTACCAGGGCTTGCTCAATCGATAGGAGCGACGGGCGACGAACTGCACAATCGCGGACTCGACATCTTCCTTCGGGCGTTGGACGAAGATTTCGAGCATGGGCGACTCACCCTATAGTCCGCGATGAACGGCTGGTTTTTTTGCAATGCATCGATCAGGCATCGCGCGGCTGCGTTGCATCAACCGCCCTCGGCGGCCTTATGGCGTTCGCGCACGCGGCGGTCGGCTTCTTCGAAGGCCTGTTCAGAATCGTTGACCAGGCCGGTGTCCATCTGATCCCAGATGTCGAGTACCTGCTGTGTTCCGGGCGTCAACATGCTCTCGCCTTCTTCGAGTCCGGTCTTGAGCATGTCGTCGAGGCGCTCCTGATACATTTCGGCCGTGATGTTGTCGTTTTCGATCATTTTCTCGAGCGCGACGAGGTCTTTTTCGCTGATCAGTCCCAGCTTGCTGCCGCGGGCCTTGGCGCGTTCGGCGTTCTCGCGAAGCATGCGCATCCGCGTGACCGTGACGGCCTCTTTGCTGCGGATGTTGAGCTGCCGCGATGCCATGAGCTGTTCGGTGGTCTTGAGATCAAACTCCTGTGCGAGCACGCGGCGCACTTCGGGCGAGCGCTCGCTTCGTCCGCGCGTGAAGACATCCTGCTTCTGCCTGGCGAGTTCGCTGATGCGCTTGATGAGCTGATCGCGCTCGCGCTGCAGGAGCAGTTCCTGGCGGCGCAGCTCGCTGCGCGTCATCTGCGACAGGGACTTTTGAGATTTGGTCAGCCAGTCAAATAGGCCCATTGATTCACCGGGTTATCGCGTGTGTCGGTCACGTATGGTCGAGAAATCGCAATGGAGGCGCCGGATGTCGCTGCCGCCGATGACCTCAACCCTCCGCCGCCGGGTCTCCCTTGATCGGCTCCTTGGCCGGCGGCGCCGATTGCGGCGACGTCGCCGCGGTTCGTTCGGGCTTGATCTTGACCGCCTCCTCCGCGTCGCCCATCAGCTCGTTCAAAATGCTCGCTTCGCCATCGGACATGACCGTCTCGGCCATGCCTACTTCCAGGCTGCTGACGAGTTCATCGCTGGCGCCGAGCTGTTCGAGAATCTCCTCGGCGTTGACGGCCGCTTCCGTCAGTTCATCCGTTGACGGCAGCGCCGCCAGACTGCCGGTCTGGGCCAGTTCGAGATTGTGTATGTGCGTGCTGATGATGTTGATCTGTTTGCTGAGGATCGACGCGCTTGTGTTGAAGCGGCTGATGTCCTTGCGCATGCGGTCGATTTGTGCCGCGATGCGGCGCTTGGCGATCATGGACGATGCGGCTTTGCCTTCGTCCAATAGCTTTGCCTCGCGCTTCTCAAGCTGGCCGATGTCTTCATAGAGGCGATCGAGCCTGGTCGAAAGAAGAGACCGCTTCTCGGAGAGTACGTTGATTTTTTTGAGTTCCTCACCCTCTTTTGAGAAGAGGCTTCGGATCCATTCTGCAAGCGACATCGAGCGGTCCTCCTCGGCCGTCAGCTTGGCCGCGCCGCGATAAAGCGTCACCTCGCCGGCGCGCTTCGACACGCGCAGTTCAGGATCGGTCCGGGCGACGGCCTCGAACGCATTTTGGACGAGCAACGGCGGTAAATCCAGTTCGCGCGCGACGCCCGACGCCGAAATGCTGCCGGTGAGCAGATCGGTGCGGCGCGATTCGATTTCTTTTTTGACGCGATTGAGCTTCTGGCTGACATCTTCCGGATCAAAGAGTTTGACCAGCCGCGCGTCGAGGCGCTTGTCGCTCGGTGAGACACGCCAGCCGCCGTCTTCGCGCGGGGCAACGAGGATCAGCTTTACGTTGGGCAGTTGAGGCGGCTGATCCCACACGTCGTCCTCGAAGCCGCTGGGACTGCACACGCCGATCAGATGCGTCGCCTTGGCGTCCGACACAAGTTTGCTGACATGATCGAGCAACTGCGACTTGCTGATCGGCCGCGGGGCGTCGCCCTTCGTTTCTTCGTCGAGCAGTGGCCCGGGCGGGGCCATGACCGTCGCGATGGTCACGCTCTTGATGCGCTTGCCGAAGATCCATCGGCGCTCATAGCCGCGAATCGTGACGGTCTTTCCGTGCGGCAGTTCGTTGAACTTGTTGCGATCATAGATTCGCCGATCGACCATGGCGGCGCGCACGCGCTCGCCCTGGTCAGACTCCTCGCGCTGGAACCACTGCCCCGCGATGAAGCGGCTGCCCGTGGTCTTCAGATTGGTCGAGACGCCTCCGAGGTAGGTGGACTCGACTTCCTTGGCGATTTCAGCGGCGGTCTTCATATCTTGCTTATCGGTCGTACCATAACGCGCCAACGCCGTACATCATACCCAAGTTTATTGTTGTATTTCGCCGCGTAAATATCGACCCGGAATCGCCGATTTTCGGGATTATTCACCGGAATGACCCTGATGACGAGACTCAGCCGTTCAGCTACATCCACTTGTGATCGGTCCGAACGAAGCGCCGCCGTTGCGGTGGATTACGCGAGCTTGTCGAAAAGCTCTCGCGTTGTTCGACGGCGGCCGCAGAGGCGGCAATAGCGCGCATGGGCGGCGTTTCGCGCCCGGCAGTTGATCCGCGAGCAGTTCCACTCTCGCGAGGAAAGGTCCGTCAAATGCGATGGGGGATTGAGCGTCGCCCCGTCGAACGGGCGAAAGATCGACCGGAAGATCTTGACCGATACGCTGATAAAGAGGACGAAGACGACGAGCGTGCATCCGACGAACATCGCCGCGATCCAGCCTGTACCGCCGCCTAGAAAGACCATCGCAAGGGACCTCGCTCAATCCGAAATCGGCGTGCCGCAAAAGACGCAGTATTTGTCATCCGGTGACGGATAGGCGGCACAATGTGCGCAGCGCCGGGGGTTGGCCACCACCTGCGCCCCGCACAGGATGCAATAATTGTCGCCGCGATCAACCTTGGACTGGCACGACGGGCACCGCTCAGGCCACCAACCCCGGTCGGCATTGATGGTCGACGGCGCACCGCCGGGTCCGTAATAAGGCGGTTTGATGGCCGGCGGAAAGCCGACGAGCACTTCGCGCTCGGGCGTGAAGGTCGATCGCATTACCGGCGGAACGCTCGATTGCTCGATTTCGTGCAGCGCCTCGCCGGCCGTGGCGAAGCGGCGATCGCGTCGCGTGTAGAGCCGGGCGTAGACCTTGTCGACCCATGTGGGCAGTCCGGCTCGAATGTCTGAAGGCATGTCGCTGCCGCTGGGCCGTTCGCCGGCGATCATCTCGAAGAGCACGATGCCAACTGCATAGAGGTCGCTGCGGCCGTCGACCGGCTGGCCGTCGCGCTGCTCGGGCGACATGTAGGCGAGCGTTCCGGAGATGCTTTTCCCGTCTTCGGAAGTCATGCTGCCGGATTGCATGATACTCTGCGTCGTAACCTGTCCGACATGGCCAAGGCCGAAATCGGTGACTTTCACGTCTTCGATGAGAATGTGGTCGGCCTCTTTCTTGTCGCCGTCGGCGATGAGAATGTTTGCGGGCTTGATGTCGCGATGAATCACGTTGGACGAATGGGCATGATCGAGCGCGGCGAGCAGCCCACAGACCACATTTTGCGCCGATCGAATGGGCATGCCCTTGGGATGTGCATCGACGATCTGCCGCAGGGAGCAGCCGTCGATAAACTCCATGACGAGATACGGCACGTCGGCGTAAGGATCGAGACCGATGGCGCGCACAATGTTGCCATGGCGCAGGCCGTGGATGACGGTGCCTTCTTTTTGAAGGTTGCGAACATACTGCGAGTCGGTCGGCACTTTGACGGCGACGAGCTTGTCTTTCCAGATGTGGTGATGGGCCTTCCAGACCTGTCCGAAGCTGCCGGCGCCGACGAGCTGGTCGAGGATGTATTCGCTGATTCGGTCGCCGACTTTCGGTCCGGTCATGGTGAGTCCTTTCCCCGCGGGCACGCGACTGGGTGTTCGTGCGTACGGATCAGGAGTCTACTTGGCGTGCGAGCGACTCACAGATCACGAAATTATACGCGCCGGCGGCGGCGAATCCAAGTAAAACGACAAACCACGTGAAGCTGCCCGTGATGCTCCAATCGGCCAGCCACAACGCCACCAGCACATCGATAAACAGGTGCGCCGCGATGACTGCAATGCTTACGTAGCTGGCGAGCTTCGCGTTCGTCAGCGAATTCTGATAGTCCAGAAGCTGCCGCATGTAGAAGAAACTCGTCCACGGCAACACCGCGACCACGAACAGCCAGACGAGCACCAGCTTCACCAAGTGCCCAAAGGCCTGCACCTGATCCCAGTTGTAGTAGCACCAGATGCCGCCGGCGACGACGGACACGCTGATGATCGCGCCGGCCACCTTCGCGCCGACGAACTTTCCGATTTCACTGAGCCACACGTTCGTACCCTCTCTCGATGCGTTGCATTCCTACTCAAAATATAATCGGGAAACGGGCCTGCGGCGTTCCAAACCGCCGTGAACTTTGGAATTCGGATCACTTGACGCGCCGCCGCGATTCGGTAACACTTTAACGTCCGTAATAACAGCATCTTAACGACTTTTCGCCCCGGCTGGGCGACCAACCGCAAAGCACCGAGAGGATTCCACACCGATGATCAAGGCCACAGATATTCGAAAAGGTCAGACCATTATTTACGAAAACCAGCTTTGGATCGTCCACGACTCCGAGCGCGTCGCCAAGGGCAACTGGCGAAGCTACATGAACGTCAAGCTCAAGAACTTCAAGACCGGCAACGTTATCGACTTCCGGTTCAACATGGACGATCGCATCGAAGTGCCCTACGTCGAAGATCGCCCCTTCGAGTATCTCTATCGCGATGGCGACAACTACGTTGTGATGAACACCGACACGTTTGATCAGCTTCATGTTTCGAAGGACCTGATGCCCGACGCCGAACACTTCCTCAAGGGCAACGAGCGCGTGCAGTGCAAGATCCTCAACGGCGAAGTGGTCGGCGTCGATCTGCCCAACACCGTCGAACTCGAAGTCACCGACGCGCCGCCCGTCGTCAAGGGCGCGACGGCCACGAACCAAAGCAAGGAAGTCGTCCTCGAGACGGGCTACAAAGTTCGTGTTCCACCGTTCATCACGACCGGCGAGAAGATCCGCATCGACACGCGCACGGGCGAATACATGTCGCGCGTCTGAGGTTTGCGCTCAAGGTCATGAAGTGGTCGTGACGCTCGTCGCGAATAATGCCGAATCCACCGTCGTCCACCAGGCGACGATCCGTGGCCGATCCTCGCCGCGCAAGGGATACGGCACTCGCGCGCTGAGTTGCGAACGATCACACCCCCGAAAAAGAAAATAATAAGAATCTCGCCATCTTCGTGGCATGTTGTATCTTTGTATTATCGGGCCGCCGGGCCGAGAGCGCGGCGTCCACTCCCTTCGACCTGAAAACTTGAGCACGTGTTTGTCTTGCACGCGCCGAGCAGCGCGTGCGGCGTGGATGAACGTGCGGTGATGACGCGCGGATTTCGCGCGCGGGCGGAGATGGAGCGCGCTGAGCGAGCGCCTCAGCGACAGGTCGGGCGCTGTCAACTCGGCAGCGCGGTGAACGATGGTGTCGCTCGAACGATCGACGCGCGTAGCGCCGGCGGAAGAATATCGCTTCAACGCGCGCGGCGCTTGCGGAGGATGAGCGCGCCGAAACCGAGCGCGAG
>CAZRFP010000050.1:0-26302 GCA_964599535.1 uncultured Planctomycetaceae bacterium | reverse complement strand
CGGCATCGCCTGCGGCATTAAGAACGTCGGCATCGGCAATGGCCTGCCCGAGGCGGGTCGAGCGACGCTCACCGTCGAGCCGGACGGCCACATCACCATCCGCACGGGCTTCACCGAAATGGGCCAGGGCCTGTTTACCATTCTCATTCAAACGGCGGTCGAAGAGACCGGTCTATCGGCCGACCGATTCACGGCGACGGCCGACACGCGCGACGCGATCGACTGCGGCCAGACGACGGGCAGCCGCGGCACGGTTCTCGGCGCATACGGCGTGCAGGACGCGGCGCGCAAGCTGAAGGCTGATCTCGACGCCGGCCGCGCGCTGGAGCAACTCGCCGGGCGCGTCTATCACGGCGAATGGGTGTGCTATAAGACCGACAAGTTTGGCGCACCGGTGGAAGACCCGGTGACGCATCTGACGTACGGCTTTGCCACGCAGGTCGTACTGCTCGACGACGCCGGACGCGTAACGAAGGTTGTCGCTGCGCACGACGTGGGTCGTGCCATAAATCCGACACTTCTTGAAGGGCAGATCGAAGGCAGCATACACATGGGCCTGGGCTATGCGCTGACCGAGGCGTTTGTCGTCGAAGGCGGGCGCATCGTCACGGATGACGTGAAGAGCAACGGCGTGCTGCGGGCGCATCAGATGCCGGACGTCGAGTGCATCATCGTCGAGACGGCCGATCCCGATACGCCCTACGGCGCGCGCGGCGTCGGCGAGATCGGCCTCGTGCCGACCGCGCCGGCCGTGGCGTCGGCGCTGTTTGCCTTCGACGGCATCCGCCGCTTCACGCTGCCGATGAAAGACAGCCCGGCGGCGAGAGCGCTGACGGGGAAGTGAACGCAATCGGGCGATTGGGTCATTCGGAGATTAATCCAACGGGCGATTTGACGGTGGCGCCGGCATCTCACCGGTGCAAGGGAGCAGCGCTGGAATTTGAAGAACGCAGATCGGATCGGTTTGGCGCGCTTCCCGACGGGCACGTTTCGGATTGAGGGAGACGCGGTGCTGATTGCGAGGACTTGATTGCGCGGTGAGCATGATACAATCATCGCCGTACATGTTCGATACCACGCAATCGACAGTTTATTCTCGGCACTCCGTGATGCGTCCCTCGCGGTTCATTATTCATCTTTCACGTATTCTGTTGTTGATTGCCGTCGCCGCGGCGCTGGCGCGAACGCCGGACGGACGCGGCATGCTGCCGGCGTGGGCCGAAATCCTGGCTCAGTTGCCCGCGATGGCGGCGTGGCTGTTCGTGCAATTTCAATCACGGCGCGGCGTGAGGCCGCGCGCTGGCGAGTCGTACGGTGTTTCACGAACAACGGGCGATGGGCAAAGTGAATCAATGCCCTACCCGGTGTCAGCGTCGTTGGAAAACGACGTGCAAGATAGAGCTTCGCGTTCCCCAGCCGCGGCGAGACTGACGGCCGGACTGATCGTGCTGACGGGCGGCGCGGCGGTTGCGATCGCAGAACGCGAACTGCGCATCGTCGGGCTGGCGGCGACGGCGTTTCTCGCATTTTCGGCGCTGGCAGACTGGCTGCGCGCGGCGTACGTGCGGCTGACGGATGCCATCGAGAGCGGCACCGGCGTCTTCGGCGTGCTCATGCGGCGATGGCCGATCCTCGTGCTAGGCGGCGCGGCGCTGCTGGCGCTGCCGGCGGCGACACAGTCAGGCGTGCCGGACTATCGGCACAACTTTCTGAACCATCTGCTCGACAGCCTGTTCTCGTCGACCAGCGCCGCGTGCCTCGTTGGCGTCACCATTCGCAGCTTTGGAGAAGATCACACGCGTTTCGGGCAGGCCGTGCTCGTGGCTCTCAGCCAGATTACAGGCATGGGATTCGCGGCGGCCGGCCTGGCAATCATCCGCCCTTTCCTTCAACGGCGGTTGCGTTTGTCGACGGTGATTCTGACATCGCTCGCGCTGCAGCTCATTGCGGCTGCGGTGATGTACCCGGCCTGGCGCGAGGCCGACGCCGTCGGCGCGCTTGATCGCGCCTGGTGGGGACTGGTCCATGCGGGCAGCGCAATGTGGAACACCGGTCTAACGATGCGCACCGACGGTCTCGCGGCATACTTCATGGATTATCGCGTTTCGATCTGCATGACGACGCTGGCCATCGCGGGTTCGATCGGTTTGCCGGTGCTCATTGACCTGATCCTGCCGCAGCCGGCGCGAAGGAGAACAGATGGGACGGCGGTGCAACCGGATGCCTCAGATAGGGCGAACGTGCCGACGCCTGCTCTGACGCGTTTGAGTAAACTGCCGGAACTGGACGCCGTCGCGGCAACCGTGCTGATCGGGCTGGGAGCGTTGCTGCTTTGGTACTTTGATCATCCGGCGTCGCGCACGGCCGATATGACCCCGGCACGCGAGATGCTCATGGCGGAGGATCGCACGTCGCTCGTCGACATTCCCGTCGGGCAGCGCTGGTCGATGTCGCTTCTGATTTCCGCGACGCTGCGATCAGCCGGACTACAGAGCATTCCCCTTTCGGCCGGTTCGCTGACGTGGCTATCGTTCGCGTTGATGTTGATCTGGATGTTGATCGGCGGCGGCGCGGGCGGCGTCGGCGGCGGAATGAGAACGTCGGCCCTGATGCTGCCGCTTGCCTTGCTGAGAATGACCGTGCATGACGATCGTACGCGCGCATTGCGGCGCGATCTGCTCAAGCGACTCCTGATCATCCTCGTCGGCATGGTCGGATTGAACACGTTCGCCGTGCTTGCGCTGCTGTTCGTGACCGACGCGTCGGCGTATGAAGCGCTGTTCGAGGGCGTGGCGTCGACCAGCGGCGTGGGTCTATCGACCGGACTGAGCCTGCATTTGACGCCGATCGCGCGATTGGTGATGATCGGCCTGATCATATTGGGACGATTGGTGCCGCTTTATCTGTGGCTGAGGCTGTCAGCCGCCTTGCGGGATGGCCTCCAGACGCGCGCGATGCAATGAACATGACGTACATGGCACACGAAACTCGCTCGACGAAAACATGCCGTCAGCGCGACACTCTCAATTCCAGGACGGTCCTGTCCTTCGTAGCGGTGTCGTTGTTCTTGACCGGCTGCGGGCCGCCGAAGACCACGACAAACGAGCCGGAGCCTGAAAGAGCGCGCGTGCTGAAGATCAGCGAATCGCCGTACTCCGCGCGGCTGGACGGACTGTCGCCGATACGCGGTTTTGCTCAAGGCCGCGATTGCACGTTTGTCCATTGCCTCGAATTGGTGCTCGAAGGGCTTGGACGGCCTGTCAATTATGACGATCTGATGGGCTACAGCGGAATGGCGTTTCGCACGCAGTTTCGCGTGGATCGCTGGGACGCGGGCAATCCCGATCCGCTCGTCGGTGAGAGCTGCCTCGATCCGCTCTTTGCGTCGATCGGTTGGGAATACGACGTTCGCGTCGTGCGGCGCGATGAAGTCTCATTGGCGGCGGCGCTGTGCGGCGAGATCAAGCGAAATATCGATCGCGGCGTGCCGGTGCTCGCGGCGAACATCATTCGGCCAGAGGACTGGGGCATCATCGTCGGCTATCGACCCGATCAGGAATGGCTTTGCCGATCGTACAACGGCGGCGCGTTGTCGGTGGATCGCGTGGCCAACGGCTGGCCGACGGCGGTCGTCTTTCTGACAAAACGGCAGGCGCCGCGCGGCCGGCGCGAAAACATCACGGCGTCGATCCGCCGCGCGGTGGAACTGTTCAACCGCCGGCAGTCAGGTCGGCATGCGCTCGGTGCGCGGGCGTTCGAAATCTGGAGCCAGAGCCTGCGCAGCACCGGCGACCGAAGCTATATCCATCCAAATGTCTGGACCTATGTGAGCCTGATCGACGCCCGCGAGTCCGCGGCGCGCTACCTTCGCGTTGCGGCCAATGAGTATGGCGCGGCGGGGAGCTATTTGCGCAAGGCCGCTGAACATTACGAACGCGAAGTGGAAGTTCTTCGCGAGGGGTATCGACATGTTCCTTCGGAGCGGTCATACCCCGATTCGCTGCCGCCGCCGGAAATGCGCGATCGGCAGATCGAAGTGCTGATGCGAGCGCTGGGCTTCGAGGAACTGGCCATCGCGGAGCTTGAAAAGGCGTTGTGAGCCGCGCGGCGCGGAGCGATGAATTTCACGCGTGTCCATTCTCATCGACATCAATCATCCGTCGCAATTGCACATGTTTCGTCCGGCCATGGACGAATGGCGGCGCGCAGGCGTCGATTTTCACGTTGTCGCCCGTGAAAAGGACATCACGGCACGCCTGCTCGAGCGCTACGGCATTCCGTTTACGACGCTGGCGCCGGTCGAGCGAGGATTGTTCGGCCAGTTTCGCGAACTCGTGCGGCGCGAGATCGGCATGATCCGCCTCGCGAGGCGGCTGCGGCCGAAGATCATCACGGGCACGAGCGTGAACGCGGCGCGCGTAGCGCGGCTGGTCGGTGCGCGATCGGTCATCCTGTGCGAGGACGACGCGAAGTATATTCCGCTGTTTCGCTGGCTGGCTTATCCGCTGGCGAGCGCGATCGTCACGCCCGACGCGTTGGCGTATGAAAATCGCGGTGAGCGCCATCTGACCTATCCTTCGTATCAAAAGCTATTCTACCTGCATCCCAACCGGTTCAAGCCGGACTCCGGCGTCCTGTTTGAACTGGGCCTGAACGAAGGCGAGCCGTTCGGACTGGTCCGGCTCAGCGCGCTGCAGGCCCATCATGACATCGGCGCCCGCGGAATGAGCGAAACGCTGATTCGAAATGTCATATCATTGGCACAATCGTTCGGCGTGAGGCTCTTTATCAGCAGTGAGAAGCCGCTGGCCGACGAATTCGCCGCGCATCGCGCGGCCGCCGCGCCGGAGCGCATGCACGACGCCCTGGCGCATGCCGCATTTCTCGTGTGCGACAGCCAGTCGATGACCGTCGAGAGCGCCCTGCTGGGAACGCCGGCGTTCAAGATCAACACCTTCGCCGGAATCATCTCGGTCATTCGCGAGTTGGAGCAGGCCGGACTGGCATTCGGCTATCGGCCGGGGGACGAGGCGGCGCTGCTGTCAAACCTGCGTGGCGTGCTGTCGATGCCCGATCGGCGCGCGGCGTTCGCGTCGCGTCGGGCCGAACTGTTGCGCCGGAAGATCGATCCGCTGCCCTGGTTTCTCGGCGTGATCGAACGGCTGATGAACGACGAGCCGCTCTTTGAGGTTCAAACCTGGTCGAAATCGCATATCGCAGAGGCGCTCGGCACGAGCGACTGAGATTACGCGAAGTACTTTCGCAGCGGCAAGGGTATTTTCTCCGGCTCGATCTTCGCTTCGCTCATGGGTGCGTACGTGTTCCAGAACAGATGCCGGCGATCATGAAGGCGGCCGCGCTCGATGAACTGAAGCATGCCGTCGACGACTTTCGACGTATAGGCGGCATCAAGCGTCAGGCCTTCGAGCCGTTGCATCTCGTCGGCCAAACTCATGCCGGCCTCGGTCGCGAGAGCGTATCCCTCGCCGCGCGCCGTCCGCACGATGTCCACGTCGCGCTTCCGCAGCGGAAGCCACGGAACGGCCGGATCGATCCGGCGCATCAGACGAAGCGTACGATTCGCCATCCGCGTCCATCGGCTGCGCGTGCAATACCACTGGTACGACACAACAACGCCGACGACGCGCGCCGCAAGACCGGCAATGCGGCATCCCAGCGCGAGGCCGGCCGCCGTGCCCAGACTGCCGAGCGCGACGTAGATGTAGTCAGGCGCTGGCAGAAGACCGGCATCTATCTGGCGACGCAGTTCGAGTGCGGCATTGACGTGTCCGATGCACGCCAGCGGCGATGTGCCGCCGGGCGGCATGTAATAGCACGACCCGCCGTCGCCCGATGAGAGGCGCGCCTTCGCCAATAGAAACTTCGGAACGGCCGTCAAAAAATTCGCGTGGATGTACGTTGCGCCGTGGCGGATCGCGTGAGAGATATTGCGCGGGGCATATGCCGTAGGCGGCTGTTCGAGATAGACGGCCGTCACGCGCATGTCGAATTTCGCGGCGTGATATGCAGTGCGAGAGATATGGTGGCTTCCGGCTGATCCGAGCGTGATGATCGACTTCGCATCGCAGGCGCGGGCCTCGGCGAGAAGTAACTCCAGCCCGCGAACCTTGTTTCCACCGCACTCGGCGCATGCTTGGTCTTCGCGCTTGATGTGCAACGATGCCAGCCCGTGAGCCTTGGCAAACGCCACCGCATCGTCGACGGGCGTCGGCCAGTGGCCCAGCGACACGCGCGCGACACCCTCGCGCAGCCGGACAAAGCGCTCAAAGAGCGGCGGAACGAATGACTCTGTTTCGAAGACCGCGGCGTTCAACATGATCGCAGCATATTCGCAATGACATGTTCCGCCACCGCCGCGATGGTCATGGAAGGCGCGACGCCCGTCGGCGTGGGAAACAGGCTGGCATCGGCGATGTACAGACCCGGATAGCCGTACACCTCTCCGTACGGATCCGTCACGCCGCGCTCGGGCGAATCGGCCATGACCGCACCGCCCATGGGATGAACCGTGAACGGCATGCGGGCATCAAGGAACGCCGGCGGCGCAAGCAGCCGGCCGCCGATCAGGCTCGCCAGTTCGCGCAATCGCCCGATGCGGCGGCGATCAAACGCCGCGCTCGCACCGGCCGTGCGCGTCATGTAAAGCACGCCACGGCGCGTCGCCATCAGCCGCGCCGGCGCGTCGGCGTAACCCATGACGGCGATCGACCAGGCACGGCTCCACTTCGGGCTGAGCGTGACGACGCCGGCGCCAATCGGCCAGATGCCGGTATCCATGAGAAACATCCGATCGTCGCGCCAGAGATCAGCCCATGCCGTAACGGGCGGTCCCGAATCGGCAGCCGGCCCGTCGGCCGCGCCGACAATGAGCGCGCCAAAGTCGCCGTTCGTAAAGAAACGCCGGCCGAGACAGTCGCCGATCGCGGGGAGTGACTTGCACACGTCGCGGCAGTGAAAAAGCAGTCGGATCGTACTTAACGTGCCCGCTGCCAGCACGACGCGCCTGGCGTGAAACGTCGTGTCCGTGGCATCATCGTCTCGATACGCTCGGCATGTGATGCGGTAGCCGTCTTCGCCGGGCGTGACGGCCGTCGCCTCATGAAGCGGGCGAATGTCCGCGCCGTGCTGCTCGGCGAGCTTGAGGTAAGTCTGCACGAGCGTACGCTTGCGGCTGTGTCGCCCGCCGCGCAGCCATGTGACGGCCTCGGCGCGCAATCCGCCGATCGACGGCGCATCGCGCATTTCACCCGACTCATCGGGCCAATTCATCGCCAGCGGCAGGCGCGTCACCGCCCCGCCCAGCTTGCGCGCGGCCGGCTCCAGCACGCGCATGCGATCGAGTTCGATCGGCATCGGCGTCGGTGCGATCGTCCTTTCGACGCGATCGTAATGGGCATCGAGCGACGCCCGCGACAGACCGGGCCAGTGATTCGCGAAAACCTCCATCGGGGCGCGAACGGTGACGGATGTATAGATGCGTGAGCCTCCGCCCAGCGCGTTGGCCGTCAGCGCGCCGAAGCCTCGGCGCTGATGCAGCTCAACGATGCCATGAACATTTCGCCGCTTGAAGAACGGGCGCTTGGCGGCGGCGAGATCGTTCAGGTCATCCTCGCTCCAGCGTGGACCGCGCTCCAGCAGCAACACGCGCAGACCGGCCTCGGCCGCGCGCGCGGCGCAGACCGATCCCCCAAATCCGGAGCCGATGACGACAAGATCAATCGTGTCGTTGTTTGTGACCATGACCTGACATGTCCCATGCGCGTTATATCACGCAGCTCGACCAGAGTCGAAGCGCGGACGCCGGCATCGGAAGATCAGCAAGAATCAGGCCGCGCCGAAGGGTCTGAGCGCGTCGCGCAGGATGTCCGGCACGGGCGTCGGCTGAAGGCGGCCCTGCTCCAGGCGCATGCAGCCGATCTGCTGCTCGCCGCGTGCGATCAGCGTCTCTCCGCCGGTTGCGTCGGAGCGCCAGTATTCGAAGAGCATCGTGACGCGATTCTGAACGATCTCCCCGAGTCTCATGCGGATTTTGACGACATCAAACGGCGCAAGCTCGTGGAAATAGTCGCAGGCGCAGCGAATCGTGACCATTCGCAGGTTTCCGTTTAAGTCGTCGAGAATGGCCGGTGCATGATCGCGCAAGAACATCTCACGAACGCGGCCCTGCCATGCGATGTGATTCACGTAGTATACGTTGCCGAGAAAGTTGGTCTCGGCGAAGCCGACGACATGCTGATATTCGTAGGCCTTCAACGGGCATCTCCGGCAAGAACCGCGATGACGGCGGTTCGCGGCTGGCCGTGAATGTCGGCGGCGTATGTGGCGGCGCGCAGGCCGCCGGCGCGCAGGATGAGCCAGCCGTCATGGGTCGCGTCATCAAATACGAGCGGACCGCCGGGCGGCACGTCGGCCTTTCGCAAGCACTCGATAGCGCACCAGACGCGCGTCGCGGCGAGGTCCAACGATTCGCCGCGTTGTTCCGAGACGACGCGTGCGAGACTGAAACCCGGCTCGCCCAATAGCGCGGTCCAAGCCGCGGAATCGCGCTGCGCGACGGGTTCCAGATCGCACGCCGCGCGCGACGACGAGGCAATGGCGAGCGTCAGTTGATCTGCATGTGCGGCGCTGACGTGGCGGCCGTTGACGGGTTCGGGCTTGCCGTCCGATCTTCGCGCCGGCGGCGCCGCGCCGCCCAGCGCCATGTCGATGGCATGATCGCCGCGCGTTCGTCGATCCGGCGAAACGGCCTCCTCCAATACGACGCAAAGCGCCGCGCCGCCGAGCAGTTCGCCGGCCCGGCGCTCGACGTAATTCGCCAGCAGCGCCGCATTCCAGCCGCGTGCATGAGCGATCGGCTCGAGCACGGTCAGTCGAAGACCGCGCCAGACTTCAATGACGCGCTCATCGGCGTCGAGCATCTGCATGTCATATGTGAAGGTGTCGCCCTCGCGCGACGTTTCGACGGCCCGCATCGCGTGGGCGACCACGTCCTCAGATGCGTGGCGCTCGATGCATTCAACGCTGACCGGGAGCAACCGCGCGTGGGGAATGCACGATTGAATCGCGTGAATCGCGGCGTCGCGCGCGGCCGGATCGCCCAGAAGAAACGCTCCCGGCAAATACGGTGCGAACCAATCTTCGCGCGCCGGCGACGTGAATTCCGCAAGGCAGCGCCGGGCCATCAGGCCGCGATAGCCGGCGACGCGGCGGAAGCGGCCGTTATGAAAGAGCAAATCACCGTAGAGGTCGGACTCGCGGTCGAGCGGAATATGGCCTCGTCCGTTTCCGCCGAGGTAGATTTCGAGCGGCGCGGGTGTTTCTCGATCGGCAGGCGCGTCAAACTCGAATGTCGCGCGGAAATAGTCGACCTGAAAATCGGTCGCGCTGCATCGCAATACGACTTCGACCGTGCGCAAAGCGCGAGCCAGCGCGCAAAAGCGAATCGTGATCGGCCCCGTCGCGGGAACGACGATCGGACGATGAAACGCAATATCGCGAATCGACCGCGGGGCACGCTCGCCCAGCAAGGCCGCGGCAGCCTGAGACATGCCCTCGATACCCATGACGGCGGGAAACAGGCACTCGCCATGCAGTGCGTGTTCTCTAACGTAAGGATCGGTTACTGCGGAGACTTCAGCGTCGACGACCAGTTCAATGCCGGGGTAGTCCACAATCGGCCGTTCGATGAAACGCCATAGCGGCAACGAGCCGCGCCTCGCGCCAAGCGTCGGCGGCGAGCCGAACCGGCCGGCGACGATGACGCGAGAGGGCGCATCCGTTGAGCAAAGCAGCCGGTGCATCTGCGCGAGGCCTTCGTCGGTCGGAATCGGCGTGACGCCCTGCTGCATCAGCGCTTCGATGCGGCCGAGGCGCTTGCCCATGCCGACGCTCTGCCAGACCGACCAGTCAATCGCGAGGCAACGACAGTGGCCGTGCGAGGCGTGCCACTGTTCTGTCATCCTCGCCAGCCAATCGTTGGCGACGGCGTAGTCGGTCTGTCCGGGCATGCCCGCGTCAGCGATGATCGAACCGAACGAGACCAGCAAGCGCAGTCGATCGGGTTCGACCGCTGCGAGCACATTCTTCAGGCCTGAAATCTTAGGCCGAACCGTGCGTGCGAAATCCTCGGCACTCAGCGCGTCGAGCAGTTTGGGATTATTCAGTCCGGCTGCATGAATCACGGCGGTGACCGGGCCAAGCGCGTGCTGAACTTCCGAAACGGCCCGCGCAATCGCATCGGAATTACAGACATCGGCCCTGACATAACGGCAGCGAGCACCGCCATCCGCCAGGCGACTCAGCGTTGATGTCAATTCGGCGTCATCCGCCGGATCGGATCGACCCAGAATCGCCACGGCCGCGCCGGTTTGCCGGGCGATGTGTATCGCGCACTCGGCGGCGATGCCCTTGCCGCCGCCGGTGATGAGCACAACATCCTCCGCGCCAAGCGGCATCGCGCCGCCGGGCGAATCGAGCATCACCGGCGCGAGAACGGGCACGCGGCGTACGCCATCGCTGTCGTACGACGCTTCGGAATATCCGGAAACAGCCGCGGCCTCGGCGGCGGCCCACTCCGCGGCGCGCGGATGGTCAAACAGCACATCGACAACAGCCGTATCGATGGCGGGCCGCTCAAGATGCAATGTTCGTGCGAGCGCCGCGGCGCCGCCGCCCTGCTGAACGACGAGAAAACGTGCGGACTCATCCGAAAGTGCCGCACGTGCGGCATTGAGCAGCAGTGGGATATCTGTTTCGCCGGGATTGACGGGCACGCACAGGGCGACGCCGCCGCCGGGCGCGGAACGGGACAACGACCGACCGAGCGACTCGACCATCGGATGTTCCGGCGGCGCGATGACGCGCCATCCGCCGGACACGTGTGCCGGCGTGCGCGGCGAAAGCGACTGCTCGATCCAGCGCGTTGCCAGCGGTTGTATCCACGCATCGACGCCGGCGGCGGTTCGCGGAAGCGCCGTCTTCACGTCGCCGCGCTTGGCCTGTCGCGCCCAGTCATCCAGCGCGTTGCCGAGTTCGGCGACGGTTGCATTGGCGTATGCCGTCGGCGAAACGGGATTCGGCAGGCCCATGATCCGCGCGGCGTCGGCGACGATCTGTCCGACGCTGATCGAGTTCAAATGCAGATCGTTCAGCAGGCGATGGTCGGGCGATACCGATTCGGCCGGCAACTCCGCGCGCTCGGCGACGAGACGCTGCACGAGTTCAAGCGGGCCGGCATCAGCGCCGCTCTGCAAAACCGCGCCATCGGCCAGCGCCGCCTCCGCGGTAGCGGCCATTCGCGCGGCTGATTCGCGCAGCCAGTCGGCGTCCTCGCCATCAGAAACCGGCGCGAGTTCGCAAGGGTTCACAAAGAAACCCGGCCGCCGCGCGAGGTCGATCGGCCGGGTGAGGCGATCGCGATAGAGAAGCTCGTGTCGAACATCCACGCCCAGCGTCCACGACGCGCCCAGTGCGCCGAGCAGCGGCGCGAGCGAAGGTCCGCCTGCATCGGTCGGGACGACGGGAACACCGACCGAGTCGGCTGCGAGGCCGGTCAGCACGTCGCCGGGGCCGATTTCGATCAACAAGTCGAAGCCTGCGAATGCCTTTCGTGCCGCTTCGATGAACCTGACGGGCGACGTTAACTGACGGCAGAGCAGATCATTCACATCGGCTTGCGGCGCCAGTTCATCGCCGGTGATCGTCGAGATGACGCGGCGCGCAATCGGTGACAGTGTCATGGCATCGATATGAGCGCGCAACGCCGGAGCGGCCGCGGCGACGAGCGGCGAATGAAACGCGTGCGACACCGGCAGGCGCGTCGCGGCGACGCCGTGTGAAACCGCCTTGGCCACCACACGGTCGACCGCATCCGCCGGTCCGGAGATGACCGTCTGGCGGGGCGAATTCAACCCGGCGATGACGAGTTCGTCGAGCGGAGAGCCGCCGCCGTCGCGAGCCAGTGCGGTTCGCGATTCCTCCTCGGCTGTTTCGCCGATGATCGAAGCGACCGTCTGTTCGTCCGCGCGGAGGCCGGCCATCGCCCCCGTGGGGCTGCCGAGTTCGGACATGGCGCGGCCCCGGGCGCGGGCCAGTTCGATCAGCGCGACATCAGTCACCACACCGGCCCAATGCAATGCCGTCAGTTCGCCAAGCGAATGTCCGACAGCCGCCTCGGCCTCAATGCCGAATTCGGCCAGCATGGCAAGCGCGGCGGCGCAGGCCGTCGCAATGGCCGGCTGGGCAATCGCGGTTGAGACGGCGTCGGCGTCGACATTCAAGTTCGCAAGCCGGTAGAGCTGATTCGCAAATTCGAATCGCTCACGCATCGCTCCGCCGGACAGATGCGAGGGGGAACCCTGTCCGGGAAAGAGAAAGCCGATGCGCGGCTTCGAGCGTGACTTCGCGAGAAATACGTCGTCGGCGGCGTTTAATCCCACTTCAACACCGCGGTCCAGATGCTCAATCAGCTTTTCGATGCGGTCCGCAAACTGTGCGGGCGACGAGGCCACGATTGCGGCACGAATCTCGCCTGCCAGATCGTCGGCCGCCAGCAGCGCCGCGACGTCGGCCATCTCCGCACGCGACAGCCCCGCGGCCCGGGCACGAAGCGGCTCCAGCGCTTCGCGAAGCGCGGCTGAATCCGGTGCGGCGAAGACGAACAGCTCGGCATCCTGCGTGCGATAATTCGGAATCGAACCGACGGCCGACGAAGCCTCCGCGCCCTCCAGAACCACATGCGTATTGATGCCCCCGAATCCCATCGCGCTGACGCCGGCGAAGCGCGCGGCGCTGTCCGTCCACGGCTCGGCTGAACGCAAAACGCGCAATGCCGGCCGCGGACCGCCCAATTCGGCATGCGGCGTGATGCAGCCTGTGGTCGGCGGCAACACGCGCTCATGCAGCGCGAGCGTCGCCTTGATCAGTCCGGCGATGCCGGCCGCGGCCTTGGTGTGGCCGATATTGGCCTTGATCGAGCCGATCACGGCCGGCGCCTCGGCGTCGGCCTCGCGCAGCGCTTCGGAAAGCACGCGCAGCTCCGTCGCATCGCCGACAGCGGTGCCGGTGCCGTGACCCTCGAAGTAGCCTACGCGATCAGGGCCGAATCCGGCGCGGCGATAGGCGCGGCGCAGGGCAATCTTCTGACCGGCGACTTCAGGCCTCGTGATGCCGCCGCTGCCGTCGGACGAGACGCCCCAACCGCGAATGACGGCGTAGACGCGACGATTTTGGGCGAGGGCGTCTTCCTCGCGCATCAGCACGACAAAACCGCAGCCTTCACCGGGCCAGAAGCCCGCCGATCGCGCGTCATAGACGCGCATTAGTTCGGGCGCCAGCGCACCGGTGCGGGCGAAACCGACAAGTTCGAATGGATCAAGACTCAAATCCACGCCGCCGGCGAGCGCGACGGAAACATCGCCATCGAGCAGCGCGGAACAGGCGTTGGTGACGGCAAGCAGCGAAGCGGCGCAGGCTCCGTCGACCGTGTAACCGCCGCCCTTGAGGTCAAAGTGATTGCAGACGCGGCCGGCGATTGTGTTCGATAGTCCGCCGGCGAGGGTCTCCTCACCTGGCTCGGGAAAGGGCGACTTGTATTCCGTTTCCAGATCGGCGAGCAACTCGCGGCACTGCTCGTCGGTCCATCCGCGTTTGCGCAGCTCCGCTTGAACGACGCGGCGGACGTACGGCCAGCGAAGGCGCAGCACGTTGGCCCGCGAGAATTCGCCGGTAAGCGTGTTTCCGAGGATGACGGCCGTTTCCTCGAGCGGCAGGCCGTCGGCATCGGGAAAGCCGGCGTCGGCGAGTGCCATTGACGCGACATCCAAAGCGAGCCAGTGGGCCATGTCGGCCGCGCGGAAGGTGCTGCCGACGACCTTGAAGCCGAGCCGATCGAACTCGTAATCGGCGATAAGCGCGGCCTCCGTGGAATAGAAGGTGTCAGGAAGGGTTCGGTCGGTCGAATGATAGTCTTCGAGGCGCAGACGCTCGCGGGGAATGCGCCGGAATGCGCGGCGCTGGGCGAGAATGTTTCGCCACAACTCGCCCGGCGTGCGCGCGTCGGGATAGATGCACGCCATGCCCACAATCGCAATGCCGCGCGTCATCCCTCGGCGCCTCCTGCAAGTACCGACGAGCTGGAAGCGACTTCCAGCACCGGCTCGCGCGCGGCTTTCGCCGCCGGCTGAGCCGACATCGTCGAAACGGATTCACTTGACCGGGCCGGTCGGCCAGCGAGCGACTCGGCAAACATGTACGCGCCGCGCAGCGCCGTGACGATCGACAACGCAAAGAAGAAACCGAACACGATATGCCAAGCCATCAGAACGCCGTACATCGCGGCGACCGACGCGCCAAAGGCGATCTGCGCCGGGCGCGAGGCGGGCGTCGTCGCCGGATCCGTCACCATGTAGAACGTAAACAAGAGGAATGCCACGCCGGTCATCGGCGCGAGGGAGGGACCAACGGCCGCTCCGAAGAAATAGTGTCGCACGAGCGCCTGCGCGGCGAAGCCGAACACCCACGCAAGCAGCAGCGGCACGCGGTGCGTAAATCGCCAATTCAGAAAGCTGCCGGAGCAGACAATGATGCCGGGCAGGATCCAGTCGCCGTACTGGCCAAGATTCTCGGTAAACTGGTACGGCTGGGCGATGCCGACCCAGGGGAACATGAGCAGCGTGACCGTGATGCCGAAGTTCGACGGATTCAGAAAGTGCCGCGACCGTTCGCCGCAGCGCACCTGAAAGATAGCCTTCGATCCGACCGCGACGGCCGCCGCAAACGCCACGGGCATGAAACGCTCATTGGCATAGAGCAGCATCGACACGGCCATCGCGGAGATATGCGCTGACAGAAGGAAATCGACAAAGCGCTTAAAGCCGCCGCCAAGGAACTTCATCGGGCGGCGATTGGCGCGGGCATCGACGGCTTCGATCAGTAGCTCTAGCGCATATGCCGTCGCAAGGGCGACAATGGGATGTGCCCAGGCCTGCTCAAAGCCGAGGAAGGTATGTCCGAAGATATTGAGAATCGTGATCGCGGCGGCGAAACGCCGAAGGCCGCCGAGGCGGTCTTGCGCGTACCAGCGATCGGTTGTTAATGTCGTCATGCAGCCACGGTCCGTTCATCGTCAGCGGGCGCGACCATTCCGATCGTGCCGCGTGGTCGTCATATCATCCAACGCTTCAGGTCCCCTGTTTCGTTTCACGCTCAAGCAGAATCGTGTGCCGCCCCGGCGGCAGTTCGCGCGTGTCGACGCGCAGGGTCCCGCCCTCGCGGCGGCGAATTTCGACGCGCAGCCTTGCATCCGCCGTGATCGAACCGAGTCCGAAATGCACCTCGTGACTGCGATTGCCGGAATGGCCGTTGCCGCCGTCGACAATCGACACGAGCTTTCCCCCATCCGGCAGATGCACCGTCACAAACGCCCCCACCGCCGCGCGATAGCCGATCGACGCGGCAGTCTCGGTCTCTATGCGCTCCACCGGCCATCCGATGCGCAGCGCAAGAAATCTCCCGACGCCGGGCGACTCATTGCGAAAGACGTACGACGGCTCCCATTGATTGGCAATGACAAAGTCCAAATCGCCGTCGCCGTCGACATCGGCCGTGGCAATGCCGCGCGTCACGTACGTATCGCCGAGGCCGATGTCCGGCGCGATGTCATAGAATCGGCCATCCGCGGCGCGAACGAAGAACGGATTATGCTCGTGGCCGCTGACATCCCAGCCGGGTTGATAGTGCGCCCATGCGCCGGGGACTTTGACGAGCTGATCGTTCGCCATCGCCAGTTCGTGCAATTCCGGCCAGCGATCGGCTTCGCCCTTGAGAAAGCCCGTGCCTTGCAGGGCTTCGAGCTTGCCGTTGTTGTTGAAATCCGCCAGCCGCGTGTCCCAGCCCCAGCCGCTGCGCGACAGGCCGAGCGGCTCGCTGTCTTCGCGATAGGGCGCGATGCCGACCTTCATGAGATCAGTCCGGCCGGTGCTGACAAATGCGAAGTGGCTCTCCTCCAGCGCGAATTCCTTGGCGATGTTGCTGACGTAGATATCGAGCAGCCCGTCGCCGTTCAGATCGCCGAAGTCGACGGACATGCCCTTGTAAGAATCGCGCCCGAGCACTTTTGAATTCGGCATGGTGAAGGTCTTGACCCCGTCGAGCCGGGCGAAGGCGATTTGATCCATCGACGAGCGATTGTGCATCAGCCGGTCCGGCCCGAAATCGTGCGCGAAGTAAAGCTCCGGCAGCCCGTCGCCGTCGAGATCGGCCGCGCCGACGCCGAGCGCCCAGCCGCGATCCACTTCGTCGTCGAACAGTCCTTCCAGTCGTTCGTAGGTGACGCTCGGCGACGCACCGCGCGTCGCACTTGACCAACGGAAGACATGTTTGCGTCCGCCGTTGAAAGCGCGCGACATGGAGTCCTGCATCGTTTGCGGCTCCGTTGACTTTGGATTGAGCACATCCGCCCCGTCGGGGAAGTAGTTGCACACGATCAGGTCAACATGCGCATCGCCGTCAAGATCGGCAAACGTGACGGCATTGGTAAACCAGCGCTCGACACTCGGCATGATTTCGACTTCGGCGAAGGAATCAGCGCTGATGGGACCAGAGTCGTCGCCGCGGCGGATGAAGGCGACCGGCGTGCGGCCCCAGTAATATGCGAGTAGATCGAGCCGCCCGTCCTCGTTCATGTCGGCGGGCACGCAGCCCATCGGGGCCATTGTCTCTACGTCGAACGGAAGCGTTCGCGGCGTCAGCTCGAAGGGGGTAAAGCGATCTCCCATCCCCGGAACCGGCGCGACGATAATCTGATCGCGGCGCGGGTCGACATAGCACACGTCGTTGTCGATGCCGTCGCCGTCAAGGTCGTTCAGCGCGACGGCCGCACCGACGGCCGAAATCCAGGCTCGCAGACTGTGCAAATCCGGATGCACGTCGCGAACGACGCGCGCCGGTCGATTGTCGATCTCCGGCAACGCCGTCCGAACGAACTTAAACCCTTCGGACAACTCGGCGCGCTCCTGAGATGGGAGCGCCGGCAGGCGCGTCAACCAGGCCAACAGCACGATGGCCGCCAGCGCAATCAGCCGCTTTCCATTTCGAGCCGACCAACTGTTCATGCCCTATCCCTAAACCCCTCGACCGACAGCTTGAATTCTCGGAAATGTCTCGTTACGGCGCCAGCGACGACCGCACACGGACGCGCCAGACTTCAAACGCCGGAATGTCCTCATCTGCAGGCAATTCAATCAGCGCGTCGTCGGTAGCCTTCGCAGCCATGTTCGCGGATGTTTCACAATACACCTCGCACGCGGCTTCCGTGTGCGGCATCAGATTACCGGCACACTGCCGCGCCTTGGCGGCAAACGCCGCGCCCTGGGCGAGGTGCCCTTCGTGGCCTGCGGCTCGCTCGCGAATTCGCTTCAACTCGCCGCGTTCCACGCCGCCGGCATAAGCGCTCGCCAGTCCGATCCCGCTCCAGACATCGCCGCGCCGCCCCTCCGGAAACGCGCCGATCATTTCCGCCACACGATCGGCCTGCGCGCCGGCCGCGAACCACAGCGCCCGGCCAAGCCCCTGATCAAACACGCGAAGCGCATAACCGCTCAACCGAACCGGCCTCCTCAACTGCTCAAATGACTCGCGCCAATGAAAGTACCCTTCATGAAAGCCGTATCCATCGACGACGAGCCACCGATACAGCGCGTGCAATCCGTCCATGACTGGCTCAACCCGCCGCTTTAGCCGAGCCAGCGCGAAGCCGACGCCGACATGCACCATGTACACATGCGGCTCGCCCGCGCCGGCGAGAAAGCTCTCGACGCGGTCGCGACGCCAGGGCGTCAGCAGATCGAGCAGCCCCATCGCCATCGCCGCGCCCTCGTACGCAAATCCTCGAAATTCATGTGCGACGCGTTCCAATGCATCGGTCAGGGCCGGCGTCACATCCCACGTGAGCGCGGCGTGATAGCCTTCAATAAAAGTCGCGCCGACCCGCTCCAGATGCAGCCGTTGAGACTCCGCACAGCGCATAAAGCCGCGGCGCTTAAAGGTTGTCTCGCGACGCGAGATACCCAGCAGACCCGTGCGCAGTCTTCCCAACACGCGGCTCATTGACGCGCTCTACCTGTATGACGGCGATCACACCCAGAGGGGCTACTCGGACACGGGGTTTACCCGTCTCCACATTGTGATTCGGCCTCACGACCGAGCCTATCCCGATGTTTCGTGTCATTATACCGGTCTGCTCTCGCCGATCCAAGCGATGGGCAGCCTCGGTCGAGAACGGGCAAAGAAAACAGCCATGCTCCGCCGATTACACGTTCTGTTATCATGCCCCAACCTGTTATGGGCGGCGTTAACGGACGATCGAAGACGGGATCCCAGGACGAACACGCTTGAGACGATTGACAGAAGCCGCCATCCGATCGCCCCGCCGAACCCTGTTCGTGGCGGCTGTAGTCGTCATTGCCGTCACGCCGGGGTTGTTTCGGCTCCAGCTTCGCACCGACGGCCATGCCCTTGTTCCGGAGCACGCGCCTGAGTTTCAGACGGATCGCGCGGTGCGGAAGGAATTCGGCATACTCGACCCCATTGTCATTCTCATCCAGTCCAGCCACCCGGCCGGTGTTTTCAACCCCGAAACGCTGCGCTATGTCCACGAACTGTCCGATGCCCTGAAGCCCATGCCCGGCATCGACGCGTCGTCGATCACAAGCCTCGCGACCGAAGCCGGATTTCGGCATCGACCCAACTCGCTCGAATTTGCCACACTGCTGGAAAATCTGCCGACAACACAGGCCGCGGCCGATCGCGTGCGCGACGATGTGCGGCGCATTCGGCTCTACACCGGCACGATCGCCGCATTTGATGAAATGTCGACGGCCGTCTATGTCGGCACGCCGGCCGGTGTTGACCGCGTTCATTTTCTCCAGCGCGTTCAGGGCGTCATCGCCGCGTTGCCGCGCCCGGACCTCGATCGCGTCGATGTTATCGGCGCGCCGGTCGCCGAGGCGCTGCTCGGCTTGCACATTCTCGAAGATCTTGGCGTGCCGCGAAAACTGCTGGGCACGTCGACCTTTGCCGACGACGAAACGGCTGTTCGAATTCCCGAGAACTTCTACGAGCTGCGACGCCTGATCGCGCGCGGCATCGGGCTGTTGCCGGTCACGATTCTGCTCATGGCGAGCGTTTTCCTCGTATGCTTTCGGCGAACGATGTCGGCGGCGGTTCCGCTGCTCGAAGTCGGCGCGTGCCTTTACTTTGTCTTTGGGCTAATGGGACTCATCGGGATACCCATCTATCTTACGATCGCCGTCGTGCCGATCATCCTCACGGCCACCGGCGTCTGCGATGAGATTCATATTCTCAGCCGCTATCGCACGCACGTGCTACATCGCGCGACACACGGCGATGACGCGCCCGCGCCCGCATGGCTGGCGAGCGCAACCATGAACGACATGTGCATGCCGGTCGTGAGAACGTCGCTCACGACGGCCGTCGGCTTTTTCTCGTTCGTCTGGGCGCCGATCGCGCCGGTCAAAATGTTCGGCATCGTCACGACGATCGGCGTCCTGTTCTGCATGATCTGGTCGCTGACGGTTATGCCCGCGATCCTGAGTCTCGTCGCGCCCAGACGGTTCGTCCGTATCCCGGCGGCGCGTTCGAACGACGCCATCAACGAACATGCATCGGTAGCCCGAACCGGCTTTTTCGATCGAATGGCATGCGTACTGATCGCCCGTCGCGGGCCGATACTCGCGGGGTTTGCCCTGGTGCTCGCCGCATCCTATGTCGGCATCGCGCGCGTTCACGTGCAAGACAGTTGGATCGACGGATTCGATCCGCGAAGCACGTTCCGCCGTACGACCGCACTGTTCAATGAGCAGTTCTTTGGAGCGCACGTGCTGCAGATGCGCATCGACGCCTCAGCACGGCCGTTCACCTACGCGCTGTCGAGTGATGAGTTGGCCGATCGATTTTATCCGCTGCCCGCGTCGACGCCGCTCCCGCCGATGCACTACGTCGGCGATCGATTCATGATCTCCGGCGAGTCCACCATGGTGCTTCCCCCCAGCGACACGACGGAAGACGGTTCCGAACCGGTGGTCGCCGCCGCGCCGGTTTCGCGGCGAATGGTCTGGCATTCCTCGGTTGCGGAAATCGCGATCGACGGAATTCGCCGGCGCGTCGTCACGCCGCTTTATGACGGGCTGCCGATCTACTGGCTTCGGCCGCCGGCGCCCGTCGAGCTGCGTGTCGATGTCGGTGCACGTCCGCTCGCGTCGCCGCGCGTGCTGTTCGCCGTCGAGGAACTTTCCGAATTCGTGCGACGCCGCATGAATCTCGCTGTCGGCGGCATCGTCGGACCGGCGGAACTCATCGCCACAACGAACTACATGATTCATCCGGACGATCCGGCGTCGCGATACATCCCAGCCGGTGTTCCCGAGATTGAATCGCTCTGGAGCAAGTATGCATTCGTTCGCGGGCCGGCGCGCCTGTCGCAGCTTGTCAACGCTGACTATTCAGCCGCTCTCGCATCGATCTATCTGCGCGACGCAAACTTCGTCGACACGGCTAAACTGATGCGCGACATTCGCGATTTTGAAAGTCGGACACTCGCGCCGGAAGGCGTGCGCATCGACTTCGCCGGCGACGTGGCGGTCAGTCAGTCCCTCATCGGGGCCATCGTTTCAACGCAACTTCAATCGCTTGTGTTCTCCGTTCTGGGGATTCTGGCGATCACCATGCTGCTCACGCGTTCGCCGTTGTATGCCCTGTATTGCGTGCTGCCGTGCGCGCTCTCGCTGCCGCTGGTATTTGCCGCGATGGGCTGGCTTGATATTCCCCTCGGCGTCGCAACCTCCATGTTTGCGGCCATGATCATCGGCGCGGGCGTGGATTTCGCCATTCACGTCATCGAGCGCTTTCGAACGGCGGCAACCGCCAATCTCGGCAATGTCGATGACGCCATCCGAACGGCACTGCGCGAAACGGGCTTTCCCGTTACAGTCAACGCGCTCTCGCTGTCGGCCGGATTGCTCGTTCTGACGCTGTCGCAAGTCCCCGCGAATGCCCGGCTGGGCATCCTGCTGGCGATCGGTCTGGTGAGTTGCCTGCTCGTCTCGATCATCCTGCTGCCGGCGCTGCTTCGATGGCGATCTCCGGTCGGACGCCGGTGAATCGCCACGGCAATCGCGCCATATCGAGCCTCCCTTGCCATGTCCGACTATGCTGTCCTGAGCGGAGATCGCGCGATCACGGGCAACCAACGAACCGCCATGCTTCGCATCGTGGATTGACCGAGATTAAAGTGAGAGTTATCGTCGAGAAAGTCGACTGCCTGTAATTCGTTAGGATTGAGAATATGACCCTTGATTTGTCGCCCGACGCACCCGCCCCTTCGCCCGTGAACCGCGCGGCGGAACGACGCATCGCCGCCGAGGAATTTCAGCATCACAAGCCGGACGGGCTGCGCGATACGATCGATTCGATCATCGTGGCCTTTATCCTCGCATTTGTCTTTCGCGCGTTCATCGTCGAGGCCTTCGTCATTCCGACCGGTTCGATGGCTCCGTCACTTTACGGCATGCATGGGCAGCACCGCTGCGCCAACTGCGCCTACAGTTTTGCCTACGGCATCCGCGAGCCGGGCGCCGATGGCGACAATGTGTTCTACCCCGGCACGCTCACAAACCGCCGCGGGGAGCGCGAGAGCTTCAACGTCCGCTGCCCAAACTGCACATGGAACGGCGACGGCAACCTGATCAACACGACCGACAATCCGGTCACGGCGAACTCTGGCGATCGCATTCTCGTGATGAAGTGGCCTTACGATGTCGGCGGCGCATGGCTCGGCCCGCAGCGCTGGGACGTGTGCGTCTTTAAGAATCCGCAGGAAGGCGAGGTCAATTTCATCAAACGCCTGCTCGGATTGCCGGGCGAAGTGTTGCAGATCATCCACGGCGATGTGTACACCGCGCCGCTCGACAAAGTGCCTTCGGACATCCGCGACGCCCTGACGCTGGCAAGTGCCGAACTTGCATTCGATGAACGGCTTTCACCGGATCAGCACAAGCGTCTCGCATCGATCCTGAAGATCCAGCGCAAGACACGCGTCGCGCAAGACAGTCTGTGGATGTTGCACTACGACCACGACTATATCCCCCGCCGCACCGAGCAGGACGGGGTCGCTCGATTCTATCAGCCGCCCTACTGGAGCGGCCGCGACGATACGGCGCGCCGCGCATGGGATGCGACGACGCCGGCGGTGCGTTTCAAGCCGGTCGACGCACAGCGTCAGTGGCTCGATCTGCTGGGGCGGCCGATTCAGGACGAATACGGCTACAACAACGTGAAGTACACACAGGACAATCAATCGCAGCCGCGGCCGGTCGGCGACGTGCGTCTATCGTTTGTCCTGTTTCCACAAGGCAATGACGGCGAATTGACGCTGCTCCTCACAAAAGGCCGTGATCAATTCCAGGCGCGAATTTCCGCCGACGGGAAGCTTCGTCTGGAGCGATTCAACCGAACGATTCGCGACGGTTTCTGGGAAGAACTGGCGAAAGGCGAAATACGGCCGCTGGTCGCCGGACATCCGCGGGATATCGAAATCGAGAATCTGGATTATCGTGTCTCATTGCGCATCGACGGCGAAGAGGTGCTGGCGACGACCGACGCCCAGTACAAACCCGACGTGGTCGCGCTGCTTAAACCACCATACGAAGATGGTCGCGGCCATGAGGCGACGATTGCGATCGCCGCCCAATCGCTTTCGTTGGAGATTCGGCATCTCAAGGTCGAGCGCGATGTTTTCTACCGCTCCGATCATTTTATTGAGCGCGGGTCGTTTCATGGCCGGCCGGGCTGGGGCACGGCGCTGAATCCGATCCTGCTTCGAGACTCGCCGTCGGAGTTTTTCTGCTGCGGCGATAACAGCCCGCAAAGCAAGGATTCGCGCTTGTGGGTCGATGTGTGCCCGCTGCTCAGGGCGCGAACGGGCGAGAACAAGTACCACTACGGTACCGTGCCAGGCGATCAGATGATCGGCCGCGCCTTCTTTGTCTATTGGCCGAGCGGCCTGCGATTTTCAAAGAGAACGATGGCAGTCATTCCGAATGTCGGTCGAATGCGGCTGATTCGTTGACGTATGACGGTTTGCAATTGGGCCGGTGTATTCAATGCACCGAAGCCATCGGAAGCTTCTTTGTGATCGAAAATTCCAGACGCATGTGACGTGATTTCGCGAAGTTCTCTTTCGCAGTCGGAACCTGTGAATTTCTACGCGACCGTTAATTTGGATCTGTGAATCACAAACAGATTATGCACAATCAACATGACGAAGTTCCAACCATAATCAGACATTTTCGATCGCAGACTCGGGGCGCCTGAATAGGATTCACAACTCGTCCCGGTGACCGGTTTCCGTCTGTTTCAACTCGTTCGTAATAGGCGGAGATTTCACAAGATACGGCAGTCTGGTCGAGTACGCACATACGCCCTATCATCCGCACCGGGTTATGGAGATTCGAAGGATGCGGCAAAAATCGCTGGTACCGCGGATGAGGCCTGTCGCGTACAAGATACAGCTTATTAACATTCCGGACCTGACCTCCGAAACAAGGCTCGGCAAGGATATCAATCCAACGTGAAACACCTGCTGGAAACACGAAACCTCGTCAAGTCCTACAGCGGTCGGACGGTTGTTCAAAACGTGAACTACCACGTCGGTCGCGGCGAAATTGTCGGCCTGCTCGGTCGAAACGGCGCAGGCAAGACGACCAGCTTTCGAATGACCGTCGGCATGGTCACGCCGGATTCCGGCCAGGTGCTGTTTCGGGATGAAGACATCACCGATCTGCCCATGTACAAACGCACCCAGCGCGGCATCGGCTACCTGTCACAGGAAAGCAGCGTCTTCGTCAGGCTGTCGGTCGAAAAGAATCTGCTCGCCATCCTCGAGCTGATGCCCGGCATGACATCCACGGCGCGCAAGCAGCGGGCCAACGAATTGATGGAACAGTTCGGCCTGCTGCGAAACGCGCGACAGGAGGCGCGAACTCTTTCCGGCGGCGAACGGCGGAAGCTGGAGATCGCGCGGGCACTCGTCACGCAGCCGGCGATCATCCTTCTCGACGAACCGTTCAGCGGCGTCGATCCCATCGCCGTGCAGGACTTGCAGCGGGAGATCCTGCATCTGCGCGGAACGATGGGACTTTCATTCCTCATAACCGATCACAACGTCCGGCAAACGCTGGAAGTGACGGATCGGAGCTACATCATTCACGAAGGCAAAGTGCTGCGCGAAGGACCTCCGCGCGAGCTGATCAACGACAAGCTGGTGCGTGAGACCTATCTCGGCTCAACGTTCCGCGGCGACGAGTTCGATCACCGCGCCGCGCCGACACACACCTAACGGCAAGCCCCCAGCCGCACGTAGCGGCCGGCGCCCCTGCCGGCCGTCGACGCCTGGACATGACGCAACGACTTACTCCACGTCATAACATGCCGATGGATGATCCGAGTTTTCGTGCCGCCCGCGGAGCATCGACCAGAGATTCCGCCCAAGGCGACACAGGCCGGTCCAGGCGCGATGCAACGCGCTCTCGGTATCGGCAGCCGTCCTGGATTTCGCGGTGTTGATCATGATTCTCCTCCGGTTCGCGCCGATGGGGCGCGATCTTCGCGAGGCTGAGAAACTCATGTTGCACCGACCGTGCCGCAGGCCGAATTGGTCCCATTGTCGTGGGGAATCGCCCCCTTTTTACCCGAATTCGCGACGTTATCGACCATAGAGGCCTGCCCGGTGGTGACAATTACCCCTTGAACATTCCCCATTTTCCCCCCGGAAGACGGCACACATACCGTGAGCAGAGGATGACAAAGTTGAACGATCGATGCTGAACAAAACGGCCTGCATGGGTCGCCCGGAATCGTGGGCGGCAGCGGCGGCGAATGCCGATGAATTCTTCAGTTCAACGCACTTGTTCATGATGCCGACCGCGATTCGAGAAAAGCCGACGCCATCGTTCACGCCGACGCGCCCAGCGCCGGATTCCGTCAGCAAATCCAATTCTCAAGCAGCGCCCGCATCGAAGTCGCCGCGTAATAGAAAGGGCTTCTGGGTCGTCATCCTCGCGTCACTCGCGGCGGCGCCCGCCGTTGGCGACTGGTGCCTGCTGACGCCGGACAGCATCGAGTACTTCGCGGCGGCTCGAACGCTGCACGAGACCGGCCGGTTTCCCGATGCGTTTCTCATGCGGCCGCCGGGCTTCGCGTTGGTGATCGCGCCGTTCTTTCGATACGGCGACTTTCCGATGCTGGTGCTGCGCGTTTTGCTGGCGATCTGCTTTAGCACGACCGCCCTTCTGACATACACACTGTATGTGCGTGAATTGGGCGGCCGTTTTGCAGCGATGGCAGCGCTGCTGGTCGCCGCGAATGGCGTTCTGCTTGCTCAGTCGGCGCACGCCCTTTCGGAGATGGTGTTTCTGCCGATGCAACTCCTCGCGTTGGTGCTCATGGCGCGCATTCAGTCCTCGCCACGGACGGGCCATGGCGCGGTCGCCGCGGCCGGGCTGGTTGTCGCGTTTGCTGTTGCCATTCGATCGGTCGGAGCGGCGTTGATTCCCGTCGGGCTGGCCGTCATCCTGCTGAGCCGACATACGGACATCCGGCGCCGAGTCACCCAGGCCGGCGTGTTCATGATCGCGGCGATCTCGCTGCCGGCGGCATGGCACGTTCGCCAGACTGCCTATTCCGAAGGCAGTGGCTACGGCAGCATGTGGACGACGGCCCGCTCGATCGAGAACACGGATGCCACAGGTGCGGCACTACAGATTGAGCGGCTCCGGCGATTTGGACCGCTGCGGTTCGAGGCGATCAAGGCGGCCGTGATCCCCCATCGGATCGGTTGGCGTGCGTTTCAGTCACAGAGTGCGCACAACGTGACGATACTCGTCGCCGGTCTTTTCGGAGGGATGGTCTTGACGCGCGCCGTCTGGAAGCGCGGACCGGCCGAGACCTATGCGCTCATGGTCTTCGGCGTGTTGATGTTCTGGCCGTGGGACGAGGGCGTGCGGATGGTGGTGCCGCTCATTCCGATTCTGCTGGGAAGCGCGGTCTGGCTCGTGGCCACGGCGATTCGATACGGCACGACGACGGGCAGGTGGGTCGCCGCCATGTTCGGACTGGCGTTTCTGGGCGCTCATCTGATCGAGGTCGGACATTTCTACCGCGACGTGCCGAAGATGATGTACCACATCCAGTGGAAGTTCAGGGACGA
>CAZRFP010000049.1:0-26539 GCA_964599535.1 uncultured Planctomycetaceae bacterium | reverse complement strand
CGGTGCCGACGCTGGTGGATGGCCGGCTGTATGTGCGAAACCTCGTGCGGATCGTCTGTTACGACTTGAGCAAGTAGTGCGCCGCGGATTTAGACGGCGCATAACCGGCTACTGCCTCGGACGACGCATCGACGACTCCATGGCCTGCGCTATCGTTTGGATTCTTCGGCGACAGGCGGCAATTTGAACTTGTCGTCCGGCAGCATTTGTTTCTCGCGGAGCAGGCCGGTCAGTCGCGTCTTAAGTAAATGGAAAATCTCCTCCAATTCCCGTTCGTTGCGATCGGAGTTTTCGGTTTTTGCGCGGAGGGTCGGCGATTCACCCGGTGGCTTTGCCTGAGCTGCGTTCTCTGCATTCGCCTCATGAGCGGCAGGCAACGCATGTGTTGCGCTCCCGGTCGGCGCTTTGAGTGATCGTGTCTTTTCTTTTTCCTGCATTCGACGCACGACGGGTTCTGCGCGGCGACGGCAGTCCTTAAGGATGGCCCTCGCCGCAGTGATTTGTTCCTCGGTCAATGGTTCTTCGACGCGCTTGATGACGGAGGTATTGGTATGCCGGAAGATCCATCGCCGGACATAGGCTTCCCAATGGTCCGGCGTGCGCTCCACATCTGACAGACCATATGATCCATCCAGCGACGCCCACCACTTCGGATAATTTCCCGTGCCAATCTCGGCGTTTCGATTCCAGAATTGACGCAGCGCGTCCTGATCATATTGATGCTTGACGGCACCCCATTCCTCCCGCGTGATGAAGACGCCTCCGCCGATATAGTGCCCGGTTTCGAGATCGCCGGTCTCGGGCGCATTCCAGTGCGATGTGACCTTAACGCCAGCAGGGAGGCCCCAAATATCGGGGTTGAGCACTCTTGGATGCTCCGGCCGGTCGAATTCCACGCGATGAAAGACGGCCAATTCACGCACGCCGGTCTCCGGCGCAATGGACTCAAAGCGCGTCGGCCACCATCGGCCGTCGAATTCACCATATTGAGTCGTTGCGTGGCGCACCAGCGTTCTCTTGTCGTCCTCGTCAAAGATGAAATTTGAGATTTCGACTACCGCATAATCGCGCAACGGGTCGATGCGCCAGATTACTTCGCCGCGGAACGCATTTCCCCCTTCAGGACTTCGGTAGGAGAGGACTATTTCTTCCATTGTTCCGACCTTGCGCGTCTTCCAGTGCCTGACTGCGTCATCTTTCGAAAACCGGTCGAGTAAGTCCGTTGGCGAATGGTCTCTGACTTCGAAACTGGCCAATCCGAAGCTCCGCGGGTCGGACACTTCCCTGAATGGGCCTTTGATGCTGGCGCGATGCAGGATCAGACTGTTGTCGCCGTCATGGATGCTCCATTGCTCATCCGTCTTCCGATTGCGGATGATATGCTTGGGCGCGCAAGCGAAGCGGACGCCGATCATCCGCTCTCCCGTGACGCCGTGCAACATTCGAATGCCATCATCGTCGCCTTGATTGATCCAGTATGTGTCGTCGCCCGACAGCCGGGCCTCAAAGCGATGTCGTTGCGTCGCGTTTCGGCCAGGCCACTCGAATTCGTAGTCATACGTGAAAGCAGCGGTCTTGAAGCGCATTCGATTCTCGTGGGCGCGCACCAAAGATTGTGGAATGGCCGCTCCCTCCTGCGGGGGCGACGCGGCGAGCACTATCAGAAATACGATAAAACAGTTTGCCATGAGCCGACTCCTGCCCGTGTTGAATGTTTCGGACTTGACCTGTCAAGATTACATGGCGTCGTAGCAGCAAGGTGCGCCGGATGCGACATAATATAATCCATGAAAATCTTCTTCCAACCAAGGCCCGCATGGAAGTTCAGCACTGCAACCCCGCTTCGTGGCATCTGGTGTACGGCACCCATATTGAATCAGGCAATGAATCATGTCCTGAGCATAACATTCGCCGCAGGGTATTTCTGAGCAAAGTCCGTCGGGTTGTTCCTTTCCGCCCAGACCTTCCCGCCAGACCTTCTCGTCGTATCGATCGATGAGTATCCACGCTGAACACGCATTGTCGCGTTCACATACGCATGGCTTTGAGTATTCGAAATCAGGTCCATTGCACCAGGATTGCAAAGGACTCCACAGACATACGAACGGGGATGAAAACGGTGGACAATGCGTCGGGGTACATGTGTCAGTCCCAGGCGCGTCTGGCGCGAATAGCGCGCATCCCAGCCCCGCTGCCAACATTGCAAAAAGTCGCTTCGGCATTTCGATCTCCTTCCTGATTTGGTTTTTCCAAAGTCCGAACCGGCGGCACCGACACCGATCAACGCCATAATAAGGGGGCGGGGGGGGGACTACTGTCCAGCGAAAAAAACAAAAACCGCACTACTTGCCGCATCGCCGCCCGCTTTGCCCATGACGCAGGTACGTCAGCATTTCATTTCGGGTTCGCACAGGAAGGGGTGATTCGAGACCGTCGTGTACGTCGGCCCGGTCGAATCCAGCTCCGATTGATAGAGCGCGATGGCCGCGATCGTCTGCTCGCCGAAGATGGCGTTTCGATCGCCTTCGATCGCTCGGTGGATGTCTCGCGAGAGATGGGGGTTCTTGTTTCGCGCCAGCGTGAGGTGCGCCGAGAACGGCCGCTCTTCGCGCGGGAAGCCGAGCGATGCCATCGCCGCGTCACAATCGGCCGCGAGCCTTTGCAGAGCGCCCGTCGCATCCTTCACGCCGACCCAGATGATGCGCACGGAGCCGCGCGGTCCGAAGCAGCCGACGGATTTCAACCGCACGGCAAACGGCGCGCGGTTCGTCGCAATGGCCGTCAACGCCTCGCCGATCTCCGCGACGCGAGAATCATCCATCTCGCCGAGGAATTTCACCGTGAGATGTAACTGATCCGGCCGGACCCATTTGAGCGACGGCAGGCGCTGGCGCAGGCGAGTCTGCAAGTCGGCCAGTTGCCGAATGACAGCGTCGTCGAAGTCAATGGCGATGAATGCACGCATGATGAAATCGCCGAGACCCGTTTCTGTGCGGCTGCGCCGGCCGGCGGCATATCCCATTTACAGTGTGGCACGGGCGTGCAGTCGGTGTTCGCACCGCCGAGACGGCGGTGCCACAGTTTAATTAATGCCACAGTTTAATGGGTGCCACAGTTCATAGGGACGGCCTTTCAACTGGGCGCCGCGCATCATTCAATCTTCAACATTTCGCGATAGCGCCGCAGCCGCGCGTCGACATCGGCCGACGACGACCGCTTGAGCGCGAAGCTGGAAAAGTCTTCGATGCAGATCGACGCGATGCACGCGCCGTAGGCCATGGCCGTCTTGAGTGCCGCGATGTCCGTGCGATCGGTCGATGCGAGATAGCCCATCATGCCGCCGGCGAAGCTGTCGCCCGCGCCGGTGGGATCGACGACGGCGGCCGTGGGAAACGCCGGCAGTGCGATGATCTCATCGCCGCTGACGAGCACGGCGCCGTGCTCGCCCTTCTTGACGATGATGAACTTCGGACCCAGCGTCAGCACGTGCCGCGCCGCGGGGATCACGTCGCGCCGGCCGGTCAACTGTCGGGCTTCGCCGTCGTTCATGACGACGCCGTTGACGAGTCGCAGCGTCTTCAACAGTTCGTCGCGCGCGGTGTCGATCCACAGGTCCATCGTGTCGAGCACGATGAGCCTGGCTTTGCCGATCTGCTCAATGAACCCGCGCTGGACGGCCGGATGGGTATTGCCGAGAAAGATGAAAGCCGAGCTGCGATAGGCCTCGGGCACGGGCGGCGGGGCTTCGGCGATGACGTTCAGATCGGTGCGGATGCTCTCGCGCTGGTTCATGTCGTCGAAGTATTTTCCGTGCCAGCGAAACGTCTTCGAGCCGCGGCGAACTTCCAGACCGGCCGTGTCGATCGGCCGGCCGTCGAGAAAGGAACGCATCTCGGGCGTGAAATCATCGCCGACCGCGGCGACGAGGCGGACAGGCGAGACAAGGCTTGCGGCCATGGCGAAGTGAAGGGCCGATCCGCCGAGCACGTCATTGACGCGCTTCTGGGGCGTTTCGACGGTGTCGATGCCGACGGTTCCGGTGACAAGCAGGGTCATGCTTTGATACTCCAGTGATGTCTTATTCCAAGCGCGTCGATCACGCGGCCTGATGCCGGCGAATGAATTATGTATACAGGATCTTCGCGTGTTTGCGATTGTTGCGTCGTCCGACGGGCGGGTCAAATCAGCGGCGGATTTTGGCGCAGTGAGCCGCTGCCGCGCGGGCCGGATGCGCGATTTCCCCAAAGGCGGCTTGGTGGCATAATAGCCGCGTGATGCATCTGATGGGGCGAAGTCCATTCGCGTTTCGGCTGCGCGGCGCGATGCGCGCGGGCATGTCGCCACGCGCTTCGCGACGAGCGTTTCGCCCTGCCTTGACGGTACTTCTGTTCGCATTGATGCTGATGCCCGCGTGCGCCGCCAAGACCGCCGAAAGGAAGCCGGTCGACGGTGATACCGAGGCCGTGTCGTCCGCTGAGCCGAAGGATGACTTCGATCCGCTGGCCGTGCCCGGGCGCATTCACGTCGTTCAGCCGAATGAGACGCTATGGAGCCTGTCGGAAAAATACTACGGCCACAGCAAACACTGGAAGAAAATCAGCACGGCCAATCAAAACCGGCTCAAGGATCCGACCAATCTGCCGGTGGGCATGAAGCTCATCATTCCGTGACAGCCTCGGCATCCAGCGCCCGATCGCCGAAAGCGCGGAAGCCGCTCGGACAGTCGAACCACACTCCGGCAACCAGCGCCGCATCCGGCGCGAAGCGCGGCGAGCCGGGCAGTCTCTACGATAATATACAGTTTCTGCCGGGCGTCGGTCCGCACCGGGCCGACGTTTTGGGGCGGCTTGGTATTCGCACTATCGGCGATTTCCTCGAGTACGTTCCCTTTCGCCACAATCGCACCGAGGCCCGGTTCGTTGAAAATCTTGACGAAGGCATGATTGCCACGGTCGTCGGGCGCATCACCGCCGTCAAGCGCCGCCGCGGACGGACAGGCCGATCGTTCGCGGCGACGATGACCGACAATACGAGCCGCTGCGGGCTGGTCTGGTTCAATGCGCCGTGGATGGCCGACAAGATCAAGCCGGGCGTGATCGTCCGCGCGACCGGCCGCGTGCAGCGCTTTCAGAACCTGCCGCAGCTGCTGAATCCGAAATTTGAGTTGCTTTCGCCCGACGCCGCTCCCGTCGACGAATCGCAGCCGGCGAACCTCGCGGGCGTCTATCCGGCGACGGCGATGTTGTCGAGCGAACAGATTGCTCGGCTGATGGCGATGAACCTGGACCGGATGCTCGCGCTGGTGGAAGAGTGGCATCCGCCCGAGCGCCTGAAGCGGCTCGATCTGCCGCCGCGCCGTTGGGCCTTTGAAGTCACGCATCGGCCAAAGCGTGAGGAAGACATCGAATGCGCCCGTCTGCGGCTGGCGTACGACGAGTTGCTGCTCCTGCAACTGGCGACCATGCTGGCACGGCGGCAGCGCACGCAGAGCGCCACGGCCGCAGCGCTTAAGTGGACCGAGGAGATTGACGCGCGCATCCGCGCCCGTTTTCCCTTTGCGCTCACGTCGGCGCAGGATCGCGCTGTTCGCGAGATCACGGCCGATCTCTGCGCGCCGCGTCCGATGAATCGCATGTTGCAGGGCGATGTCGGCTGCGGAAAGACCGTCGTGGCCACGTATGCGGCACTGATGACGATCGCGAACAAGATGCAGGCCGCCATCATGGCGCCGACGGAACTTCTCGCTGAGCAGCACGCCCGGTCGTTCGAGCGATTTCTCAAGGGCAGCCGCGTGCGCCACGCGCTGCTGGTCGGCGGCATGCGCGCGTCGGAGCGAGGCGAACTTCTGCGTCGCATCGCGGCGGGACAGCTTGACCTGGTGATCGGCACGCACGCGCTGATACAGGGCGACGTGCGATTCGCAAGGTTGGGTCTGGTCGTGATCGACGAACAGCACCGCTTCGGCGTGCGCCAGCGTGCAACGATTCGTGAAAAGGGCCCCGCACCGCATTATCTGGTGATGACGGCGACGCCGATTCCACGCACGCTGGCGATGACGGTTTTCGGCGATCTGGACGTTACGACGATCGACGAATTGCCGCCGGGGCGCAGCGCCGTGAAAACGCGCCTCGTGCTGCCGTCGATGAAGCCCGCCGCGTGGGAGTTCGTCCGGCGGCGGCTGACGGCCGGCGAGCAGGCATTTGTCGTCTATCCGCTGATCGATGAGTCGGACAAGGTGTCGGCGCGTGCGGCCACCACGGAATTCGAGCGCCTGCGCGATGTCGAGTTCAAGGGCTTTGCCGTTGGTCTGCTCCACGGGCGCATGAGCGCGGCGGATCGTGCCGAAGTGATGGCACGGTTCTCGGCGGGGCGCATCAGCGTGCTCGTCGCCACGACGGTCATCGAGGTGGGGATCGACGTGCCGGGGGCGACGTGCATGGTCGTCGAGCATGCCGAGCGCTACGGACTGTCGCAGTTGCACCAGCTTCGAGGCCGCGTCGGTCGCGGAGAGAAGCCAGGGCACTGCCTGCTCATGACCGACTCAAGAGGCGCGGGCGAGAATGAGCGACTCTCGGTGCTGACGCAGACGACCGACGGCTTTCGGATTGCGGAAGAGGACTTACGCATTCGCGGACCGGGCGAGATGCTGGGCGTTCGGCAGCACGGCCTACCGGAGCTGCGCGTGGCCGATCTGATCCGCGACGGCGAAATTCTGCGCACCGCCCAGCGCGACGCTGGTGATCTGCTGCGGACAGATCCGCAGTTGAAAGCGCCGGCCAACCGGGTCATTCGGGAGATGCTGGCCGGGAAGTATCGCGATCGGCTGGGGTTGTTAGGCGTGGGGTAGCGATGCGGCCGGAAGATGCATATGCTCATGCCGCGCGAATCGGCGCGATCGGTTTCACAAATCTGGAGGATTCAAGATGAGGTCATGGGTACTTGCGGGTGTGTTGCTCTTCGTTTGCGTGTCGACGGGCTGTTCGGCGCGTGAAAACACCGAAGGCTTCAAGGTCTATGGCGGCAAAGCCGAAGCGAAGGATGCCATGACGCTGTCAGAGGTCGTCGCAAAGGCGGACAAGCTCAAAGAGCAGCGCGTCTGCGTCAAGGCGGAGATCACCAACGTCTGCGCCCATCGCGGTTGCTGGATGGAAGTTTCCGACGGCGCTCACGTCGCACGCGTCCGATTCACCAAGAGCGAGGCATGCACCGATGGTTTCCTCGTTCCACGAAATGCCGCAGGCCATCGTGTTTATTTGAACGGCACTGTCGAAGTCGTGACGCTCAGCGAGGCTGACGCCAAGCACTACGCCGAGGATGGCGGCAAGTCGATCGACGAAATTGAGAAGATCAAAGGCCCGCAGACGGAGATCACGATCTTTGCCGATGCCGTGATGATCTCAGAGGGCGACAAGCTGGATGCGCCGGTTCAATAACCCTGCCGGCTCGCTGAGTTTCCTGTTCGGCGGTCAGCGCACATGCCGAGTGGCGACGAGGTCGCGAATCGCTCCGGACCGATTTCACGTCAGATTAAACTCGCGCAGCTTGCGATAGAGTGTGCGTGCGCCGATGCCGAGGTCCTTGGCGGCCTTTTCACGGTTGCCGTTGTTGCGCGCCAGGGCGTGCTGGATCGCCAGCTTTTCCAGTTCCTTGAGCGTCACGTTGACATGCCCGCGCGGGGCGACGGGCACGATGTCCGTCGTCGCATTGATCGGCGGCGTCGATGGCAAATCGCGCGTGTCGATCGTGTCGCCGTCGCACATTGCCACAATCTGATTGATCGCGTTTTGCAGTTCGCGCACGTTCCCCGGCCAGCGATAGCGCGTCAGCAGGTGCAACGCCTCGGGCGTGATGCGCGTCACGTTCGTGCCGTTCAGCGCATTGGCCTGCTGCACGAAGTGGAAGATCAACGGGGGGATGTCTTCGAGCCGATCGCGCAGCGGCAGCAGGTTGATCTCGGCCTGATTGATGCGGAAGAAGAGGTCTTCGCGAAACTTGCGCTCGGTCACGAGGTCTTTCAGATTCTGATTCGTCGCCGCGACGACGCGCACGTCAACATGAATCGGCTTGCTCGAACCGACGCGCAGCACCTCGCCGTTTTCCAGCACGCGCAGCAGCTTGGCCTGCATCTGGAAAGGCATGTCGCCGATCTCATCGAGAAAGACGGTCCCTCCGTCGGCCTCTTCGAAGTAGCCGCGCCGATCGGTCATGGCGTTGGTGAACGAACCTTTGATGTGGCCGAACAGTTCGGATTCGAGAATGCCCTCGGAAATGCCAGCGCAGTTGACGGCGACCCAGGGCTTTCGGCGCCGGTCGGAGTTGTTATGAATGGCCCGGGCGATGAGTTCCTTGCCCGTGCCCGATTCGCCGTAAATCACCACGGTGAGCTTGGTCTTGGCGAGCTTTCGAACGCGACTCAGCACGCTCTTCATCGCGCCGCTCGCGGCGATGATGCCCTCGAAGTCGTCGGCCTGCTTGCGCTGCTCGGCGAGTTGGTAGTTTTCGCGAAGCATCTTGGCCTGTCGTGCGGCGCTGCTGACCTGCTTGCGAAGCAGCTCGAGATCGAGCGGCTTTTTCAGATAGTCGAACACGCCGCCGTCTTTGAAGGCGTCGCGTGCGAGCTGCTCATCTCCGTGAGCCGTGATGAGAATGCCCTGCGTCCACGGGCTGATCTCGCGAGCCTTGGCCAGCACCTCTAGGCCGCTCATATTGCCGCCGAGCCGATAGTCGGATACGACGACATGCGGCGCCCGCACACGAAGCGATTCGACCGCCGCATCGCCGGAGTCGACGAGGTGGCAGGCGTGGCCGGCGCGCTCCAGCCCTTCCTTGACGACTTCGCCGTGCGAGGCTTCGTCTTCGACGATCAGAATGAACGCGGTGTCGGTCATGGGGTGTTCAGACGTTTACAGCCAATGGGATTATTATCGTAGTCTGCGGCGCATCGCCAAGTCCGCCGGTCGTCAGACGGTGAACTCGTCCTCCGGCGAGAGCCGTTGTCCATAGGGCGGCAACGTCTTGATCTTCTTCGCGGGAATGCCGCCCCAGATTTCGTTCTCACCGACGACGGTGCCGGACTTGAGCAGTGCGCCGCCGAGAATGACCGCGCCGTTCTTGACCGTGCAGCCGTCGTATACGATCACATTGCCGCCGAAGATGACATTATCTTCGATCACGGTCTTGCGAATGGTGATGTCGTCGCGGCCTTGGGCATGCGCCGAAACGATCACGCCGAGGCCGAAGACGACGTTGCGGCCGACTTCGATGCCCCAAGGGTCGAGAAACTTCACGTCGGTGACGTTGCAGGAGCGCGTCTTCGGTCCGAAGACCGCGTTGTAAAGCCATGAGATGGGCGGCAGGCTGGCGACCTGATGCACGAGAAAGCCGGGAAACGGCGGTTCGTATCGCGCCTTGGTCAGCGTCGCGATGAAGCAGGCCCAGACGAGCTGCCGATCCGGCGGTTTGCCCGGCTTCAGGCTGTAGTGGCCTTCCTTCGGCGTGGGGATCGGCAGCCGAAGAGTGAGCAGCAGCAGGACGTAGAAGACATTGAACAGCACGGCAAACTGAATCAACGGACGAAACCACGTCAAGGCGTCCCGGATGCTCGCTCTGGCGAGTGGCTTGTCCGGCCAGTCTCCGAGCCACGTCATAAGGGCGACGGTCAAAACGATCGCGCCGGCCCAAAGCACAAGGCGGGCAATCGAATCGAGCATGAGGAAGCCACGCAGGCCGTTGATCGGGTCCAGTGTCTTGTCGGGTTTTTCCGCCATGATGGGTTCCCAGGTTCAATTCGCGTTGTCGTCGGTCGGCATGAGGCCGGCGCACGGCTGCCGATCGAATGGAGGCGGATGATAACACGATGCGGCGACTTCGCCGACACTGCGAGGAAATCAGCATGGCTGTCGCGGAGTTTCGCGGCCCTCTTGTAGGCGCTCATCGAGTTTATGATCGAAATCGCCGGTTAGGCGGTACGGCACGGCTGTTGCTATGTTTGAAACTTACCGCGAGAGAGCGGTGAGCCGTATAGCGCAAGAGGGATGGTATCTCGCCAGTTGTGAGGGCTTGCGCTGGTTGCTTACCGTCATTTCGGTCGCAGGAGGAATCGCCATGAAGCTGCTGATCGCCGACAAGATTCCCGACTTCGCCATGTGTCGTCTGCACAGCTTGGGCTGTGAGGTTGTGTGCAAGACGGGCCTGAGCGGAAAAACGCTGGCGGACGAGCTTGCCGCCTCTGATTGCGACGCGCTCGTCGTTCGATCGACGAGGGTAACGCGCGAAGTCATCGAGGCCGCGCCGCATCTGAAGCTGATCATCCGGGCCGGCTCCGGCGTCGACACGATCGATGTGGCCGCCGCCGATGAGCACGGCATTCGCGTTTGCAACTGCCCGGGCATGAACTCGGTGGCCGTTGCGGAACTGACGCTGGGCCTGATGATCGCGCTGGATCGCCAGATCGTCGACGAGACCGACGATCTTCGCCGCGGCATCTGGAACAAGAAGAAGTACAGCAGTGAGGCCCTCGGTCTGAAGGATCGAACGCTGGGCATCATCGGGCTAGGGGCGATCGGCCGGGAAGTCGCCCGCCGCGCCCGGGCGTTTGAGATGCACGTGATCTATTACGACGTCATCCGCCATGCAGAGCTTGAAAAGGAGTTAGGCATGCGCCGCGCGCAGTTTGACGAGCTGCTGATGGAGTCGGACTTCATCACGCTTCATGTGCCGGGTGGACCGTCGACGCGGCACATGATCGGCCGTCGTGAGCTGAACCTGATGAAACCGACGGCGTATCTGGTCAATTGCAGCCGCGGCGGCGTGATTGACGAGCACGCGCTGGCCGAAGCACTGGAGAACAAGGACATCGCCGGCGCGGCGCTCGATGTCTACGAGATCGAGCCGACCGCCGTCGATACCGTCTTCGCCGATCCGATTTCGAAAGAACCGCATCTCTACGGGACACACCACGTCGGGGCGTCGACCTGTCAGGCGCAGAACGCCGTGGCCGAAGAGATGGTGCGGATCGTCCAGGCATACATGGAGGGCGAGCAGTTTCTGCATTGCGTGAATCCGCCGCAGATGGTGGCGGCGACATAGGACAATCGACCGCGCCGATGATGCACTTGCCGCAGACCGAAATTGGGGGGGCGGCAGAGTCGGCATGTTTTCGGCGCGGGCGCTTCATATTCTTCCTACCTCCCTCTCGACCTGCCCCGCGTTGCGTCAATCGCCGCGCGGGGCATTGCATTGCTGAAGTTGACGCCGCACGAACGAAACGCGACCATGCCGCTTTGCGAGATGGCCGAGGTGGATTTTGCGGAGCAGGGAGCGATGAGTCTCAAGGTGCTGGTGGCGGATGCATTCGAAGAAGCCGGTCTGGGCGAGCTTCGGGCCTGTGGCTGCGATGTGACGTATGACGCCGGTTTGAAAGACGCGGCGCTGGCCGAGGCCGTCGCGCGAACGCGCTGCAATGTGCTGATCGTTCGCGGAACGGAAGTTGGCAAGGCGGTGATCGACGCTTCGGACGATCTCGGCCTGATCATTCGTGCCGGCGCGGGCTACAACACGATCGATGTGGCGGCTGCCTCGCGCCGCGGCGTTGCCGTGGCCAACTGTCCCGGCAAGAACGCCGTGGCCGTGGCCGAACTCACGTTTGGTCTGATCATCGCGCTGGACCGGCGGATCGTTGATGGCACGGTTGATCTTCGCGAGGGGCGCTGGAACAAGAAGGAATACTCCAAGGCGGCGGGGCTGAAGAGCCGCACGCTCGGCGTCGTCGGTCTGGGAGAGATCGGCCGCGCGGTGGTGCGACGGGCCAAGGCGTTCGAGATGAACGTTGTTGCCTATAGCCGTTCGCTCACGCATGAGGCGGCCGTCGAACTGGGCGTGCTGCGGTGCGGCAGCCCGGCGGAAGTGGCCGCGCGCTGCGACATTCTCACGATCCATCTCGCCGCGGCGCCGGAAACGAAGAATATCATCAGCGCGGAAGTGATCGAGCAACTCAAGCCGGGGGGCTATCTGATCAACACCGCCCGCGCCGACGTGCTCGATTATGCGGCCGTCGCCGAGGCCGTGCGCGATAAGCATATCCGCGTCGGCCTGGATGTCTTTCCGAAAGAGCCTTCGACCGGTACCGCCGACTACGTCAGCGATATCATCCGCGCCGAAGGCGTGGTCTATGGCACGCATCACATCGGCGCCTCGACCGACCAGGCACAGCAGGCCATTGCGGAAGAAGCCGTGCGCATCGCGCGCACGTACGCCGAGACGGGCGAAGTGCTGCACTGCGTGAACATCGAGACGCGCTGCAACGCCGCCTGCCAGTTGGTCGTGCGGCATTATGACAAGGTCGGCGTGCTGGCGAGCGTGCTCGATGTCATCAGCCGCGCCAACATCAGCATCAAGGAAATGAGCAACACGATCTATCAGGGCTATGAGGCGGCCGTGGCGATCATCCAGCTCGACAAGATGCCGCCCTCGACGCTCGTCGAGTCGATTGCCGGCATGAAGGACAAGGTGATCAAGGTCGAAATCAAGGCGGTCCCCTGAGCCGCCGACGCACGGGGTTGCATGGCACAGTCAAAGATTCTCATCGCCGATCCGCTTGCCGAAGAGGGCCTCGCCCGACTGCGGCTGAACACCGACATCGCCTTCGACGTGCGCGTCGGACTCTCGCCGGAAGCGCTGGCGGAGATCGTCGGCGATTACGACGGCCTCATCATTCGCTCCGGCGTAAAGGTGACGAAGGACGTGCTCGCCCGCCCCGGCCGCCTGCGCGGCATCGCCCGCGCCGGCGTCGGCGTTGACAACGTCGATCTCGATGCCGCCACGGCCGCCGGCGTGCTGGTCATGAACACGCCGGACGCCAACACGATCTCCACGGCCGAACACACCCTGGCGCTGCTGCTTGCGTTGACCCGCCGCGTGCCGGCAGCCCATGCGCACGTCGCCGGGGGCGGCTGGAAGCGCGGCGACTATGTCGGCGGGCAGCTCGCGGGAAAGACCCTCGGCATCGTCGGCCTCGGTCGCGTCGGTCGGGCCGTTGCCGAGCGGGCGCTGGCGTTTCAGATGAAAGTGCTGGCGTATGATCCATTCCTTCGGACCGAGTCGGCGCTCGAAGGCCGCGTCGGCGTCGTGGCCGATCTCGACGCGCTGTTGCCGCAGGTCGATTGCCTCACGCTGCACGCCGCACTCACGGATGACACGCACCATCTGCTCAGCGCTGCGCGGCTGAAGTTGATGAAGCGTACCGCCTTTGTCATCAACTGCGCTCGCGGCGGTCTCGTCGATGAGGCCGCCCTGGCCGACCTGCTCAACAGCGACGCCCTGGCCGGCGCGGCGGTCGATGTCTTCGAGTGCGAACCGCCGAAAAGCTGCCCGCTGCTCTCGGCAAAAAACGTCGTGCTCACGCCACACCTCGGCGCATCGACGCAGGAGGCGCAGCTCGCCGTCTCGACCGAGGCGGTCGACGAAATGCTGGACTTTCTGCTGCGCGGAACGATCCGCAACGCCGTCAATGTCACCGGTCTGCCGACCGATCTGTCCGCCCGCGACCGGGCCTATCTCGATCTGACCGGGCGCATGGCCGCCATCCTCTCGATCTGGGCCGGCGACGGCATCGATCGCGTCGAGGTCACGACCGCCGGGGCCGAGGCCCTCACCGCGCTGGGTCCGACGCTGGCGCTGCACGCCCTCTCCGGCATGATGAACCCGCACATCGACGGCCGGCTCAACCTGGTGAATGTCCGCTCCTTCGCCCACCAGCGGGGGATCGACGTGCGCCACGTCGCCCGGACCGCGCGGGAGGACTTTCCCGATGTCGTCCGCGTGCGCTTCGAGCACGACCGGTCGTTTCACGAGGTGCAGGGCGCGGTCTTCATGGATGGCCGTCCGCGCGTGCTGGGCATCGACGGCTATCGCATGGAGATGGTCCCGGAAGGGCGGCTGGTCATGATCTTCAACGACGACCGCCCCGGCGTCATCGGCGCTGTCGGCACGCTCTTCGGCCGGCACCACATCAACATCGCCGACATGTTCCTCTCGCGGCGCGACAAGACGGCGCTCATGGTCATCAAGAGCGACGCCCCCGTGCCCGAGCCGGTGCTGAACGAGTTGAAACAGTCGTCGGCCATCCTCTCGGTGCGGACGGTGGGCCTCGGTTCGATCTGACGCGGCCCGAAGCGGCCGGCGCGCCGCCGTGCCATGACCACGACACAGGAGGCGCCTCCGTCGCCGGACCGACCCATGCGGACATACACCCCCAAGCAAGCCGCCTTCATGCAACGGGCGATCGAGCTGGCCCGCCTCGGCGAAGGCCGGGTCGAGCCAAACCCCATGGTCGGCTGCATCATCGTCCGCGCCGGCCAAGTCGCGGGCGAGGGCTGGCATAGGAAGTACGGCGGGCCGCACGCCGAGGTGCACGCACTCCGGGCGGCGGGCGCCCGGGCACGCGGGGCGACGGCCTACGTCACGCTCGAACCCTGCTGCCACGTCGGCAAGACGCCGCCCTGCGCCGACGCCCTGATCGCCGCGGGCGTGAAGCGCGTCGTGGCGGCGGTGAAGGACCCGAACCCGGTCGTATCGGGGCGGGGCCTTGCCCGGCTCCGCCGCGCGGGCCTTCGCGTCGAGGTCGGCCTGCTGGCGGCCGAGGCCCGCGAGCTGCTCGCGCCGTTCATCACGGTTCACACGCGCGCCCGGCCCTATGTCATCCTCAAGTGGGCCCAGTCGATGGATGGCTGCATCGCCACCCGCGCCGGCGACTCGAAGTGGATCACCTCGCGGGCCAGCCGCGCTGCGGGACACGCCCTGCGCGCCCGCGTCGATGCCATCCTGGTCGGCATCGGCACCGTGCTGGCCGACGACCCGGCGCTGACGGCCCGCATGGCGCGGCCCAGGCGCATCGCGACGCGCGTCGTGCTCGATCGACACCTGCGAACCCCCCTCACGTCGAGGCTCGTCCACACCGCGCGCGAGAGGCCGACGATCATCGCCTGCGGCCGAGGCGGCCCGCGAGCGCCGGGCGATGGGCGGGCCAGGGCCGATCGCCTTCGCGCGGCCGGCTGCGAGGTGCTGGAGCTGCCGGCCGGCGCGGATGAAGTGGACATCGCCGCGCTGCTGGCCGAGCTGCACGCCCGGGGCATGACGAACGTGATGGTGGAAGGGGGTGGCCGCGTGCTCGGCTCGTTCTTCGATCTGGGCCTGGCGGACGAAGCGCACGTGTTCGTCGCGCCGAAGCTGATCGGCGGGGCGGAGGCCCCCGGCCCGCTGGGCGGCATCGGCCCGGCGACGATGGCCGATCTGGCGGGTGTCCGGGTTCTGGAGGTGACGCCCTTCGGACCGGACCTGCGCTACCGGCTGCGGCTGAAGGCGTGAGCGGCCACCGCAGCGTCGCCCTTTTTACGCGAGCCGATGCGATGGATGGACGCGAGACCGGCCGGGTGTGTACGGACCGCGGCCGGGTTGGTTTGGATAGTGGCCGGGTTTGGTTGGATTCAGGCCTGATTCACGTCGAAACCGGCCTGATCTGGCGCGAATGCGCGCACGTTTGGCGCGAATGCGCGCACGTTCGGGGCGAAAAGGACACTTTTTGTGACAAAAAGTGACATGTTTGACCCGAATCGGTACGGAAATCCGCCGAACCGGTACGGAAATCCGCCGAACCGGAACGGAAATCGGCCGGATCGGTACGAAAACCGGCCGGATCGATCCGTTTTTAGGTCGGGATGGCCCGACCGGGGGGTGATCCGAGTCTGGTTCGCGGTGGCCGGGAGGGCTGCTGGGGGAATCGGGGCTTTCCCACGGCCGATTTTGCCGGATAGGATGTTTGGCGGGAACGGCCCACGGGGTTTTTCCGTTAAGAAGAGCAGGTTGCTGCGCCTGACTGGCGCTGTGGAGTGGCGACCGACCGATCCGATGGTCGGAACGGCGGTTGTATGGCCTTCGCGCGGTGCGGCGATCAGGGAGATTTCGGTGAATCGTCTGGTCTTATCTTTCGTGGTCTGCGCATCGTTCATGGGTTCACAGGCGGCCTCGGCCGGCCTGAAGGTCGGAGATGCCGCTCCGGCCCTGAGCATCAAGCACTGGCTCAAGGGCGATCCGATCGACCTGTCGAAGGCGGCGCCGGGGCAGGTGTACGTGGTCGAATTCTGGGCGACGTGGTGCGGCCCGTGCGTCATGGGCATCCCGCACATGTCGGAGCTTCAGGACCACTTCAAGAGCAGAAACGTGACGTTCGTCGGCATCAGCGACGAGAAGAAGGAGACGGTCGAAAAGTTCCTCGCCAAGGGCTACGACGCCAGAATGCGCTACGGCGTCGCCATCGATGATGAAGGCAAGACCAACAAGGCCTGGATGGAGGCCGCCGGCCGCAACGGCATCCCGTGCGCGTTCATCGTCAAGGAGGGCAAGGTGCAGTGGATCGGCCATCCGATGGAAGACATGGACATGAAGATCGCCGAACTCTGCGGCGACAAGGAATACGTCCAGCGCAAGGAAAAGCTGGGCGCGCTGACCCGGAAGCTGATGGAATCGGCGCAGGCGGAAAAGTGGGACGCCGTCCACGAGGCGCTGGTTGAGTACGTCAAGCTCGAGCCGAAGAGCATGCAGCATCAGCTCGCGCTGTATCATGTGCTGCTCGTGAAGCTCGACAAGTCGGAGGGCGCTTCGGCGCATGGCCAGGCGTTTGTCGAATCTACCGAAGATGCCGACGGGCTGAATGCACTGGCATGGGTCATCGCCAAGCACGACGACTTCGACGGCAAACGTGACATGAAGCTGGCCCTCTCGGCCGCCGAGAAGGCGATGCGGCTGACGAAGGAGGAAGCCGTCGAAGTATTGGACACCTATGCACTGGTGCTCGCCGAGACCGGCAAGCTCAAGGACGCCGTGAAGTATCAGGAAAAGGCCGTTGCGAAATGTCCGGAAGACGACGCCCGGATGAAGCGGGAATTGGTCGCTCGGCTGGATGACTATAAGAAGCGGTTGGGAGCCTGATTTTTCCCGATGTCCATGAGACACTCAATGCCCCGCATATCGACGATCGCCGCCGGACTGTTGTTGATCGGCGCGCCGGTCTTTGCGCAGGATCCGAAGGCGCTGGAAGTACTGCGGCGCGCCGATGCCGCGACGAAGGCCGTCAAGGCGTGCAGCTATGATGCCGAATTTTCGTCGGATGGCGGCACGACGCTGCGCGTGTCTAACATCCGCGGAACCGTCAAGCTGCGCGACGGGCGCGTGGGGTTCATCCAGCGCCTCGCGGGCAAGGATGCCAAACGCACGCCGTCGATTCGCGCCGACCTGACGATACAACTGCACGACGAGGAAGGGCAGAAGCGCCTGTGCATCGCGTCCGACGGCCGCCTGGTCACCTTCATTGATGAGAAGGAAAAGTACTACCTCACGCAGGCGCTGCCCGTGGGCGAGCCGATGCTCGACGCGGCGAAGTCGCTGGAGATGATCGAGTTTCTGCATCCGACGCCCTTTTCCGACGAACTGAACGGCCGCGAGCAGAAGCATGAGGGCACGAAGGAGATCGGCGGCGTCGAGTGCGACGTGGTGTATGTTCGTTATCAGCAGGAGGGCATCGAAGCGCGGTGGTACTTCGGTCGCGAAGACCATTTGCCGCGCCGCGTCGATCGCATCTTCACCATGCGCAATTTCAAGGGCACGCGCACGCTGACGTTGAGCAATCTTGATGCGACGCCGTCGATGTGCGAGAGCGACTTTCGGCCGGACTGTCCGCCGGGCTTTGAGAAACGCTCATTGAACGATCGCTGGCGCTCGCAGCATCTTCCCGTCGGCAAGCCCGCGCCGAACTGGGAACTTAAGACGCCCGACGGCCGCGTCGTTTCGCTGAAGCAGTTGCGCGGTAAGGTTGTCGTGGTTCAGTTCTGGTCGACCTGGTGTACGTTCTGCCGCCACGCCATGCCGGAGGTGCAAAAGCTGAACGAGCGCTATCAGGAGCGCGGCGTCGTGATGGTCGGCATCAACTGCTGGGACGAGCACGGCAAGCCCGCCGAGTTTGCGAAGATGATGAACCTCTCGTTCGACGTGCTCGTCGGTGGCGACAAGGTCGCGGAGGAATACCTCGTGACCGGCCTGCCGACGTTTTATGTCATTGGCGTCGATGGAAACATCGTACATGCCGGCTCGGGGGCGGATCATCATCAAGCCCTGTCGAAACCCATCGAGGCCGCGCTGAAGGCGGCTGACAAAAGCGGCGAGTAAGCCGTTTGGTTGTGCCTGACCTCGGACGGGGATTGCCGGTCTGATTCAATCGCAATTGGGCTTTACTTCTTCGGCCGCGCGTTGATCGCAGAATCCCGCGGCGGTGCGTCCTCAGCCGGCGCTTCGTTTGACGGGCGATGCACGAGCGTGCGCAACCGTTCGCCGACCGTCTCGACCAGGTTCGCTTTGTTGCCGGATACGACGTGGTCAATCCTGCCATCTGCACTGACGACAACAAGCAGGGGATAGCCGCTGACGCGGAAGAGCCGGCCGATGCGATTGCCGGGGTCCATCGCCAGTTCGATGTTCGAATTCAGCTCTGCCATTACAAGCTGCACTTCGTCGGGCGTAAACGCCTTGCGCATCGTCTCGCAGACATTCACAAATCGCACGCCAAGCGTTTCAAACTCGCCGCGCAGCTGCTCCACTTTGGGAATCTGCTTTTTCGAGAAGCCGCAATTCGGCGCGAAGAAGTTCAGCACCGTGGCCGGATGGTAGCCGAATTCCTCGTTGCCGACGGGCGCGCCATCGAGCGTTGAGAGCGACATTTTCGGCGCGGGCGTGCCGACGAGTTCCATCGCGGGAACGGTGCGCGGCGCTGCCGGCGGAGTCGCAGCCGCAGGCGCGGCGGTTGCGGGCGAAGGGGGGCGTGACTGCGCGCCGACGGGCGCCGCTTGTTGCTGGGGTGGCGACGAGGCCGTGCGCCGCGGCGATGCGCCGATGGGCACTTCGATCACGGGCATTTGTTCGTCGTCGGTCGTCAGCATCACCCACGCGCCTGACTGCGGCGCGCGATAATTGGCTGGCAATTCGACGAGCACGCGGTATCGTCGGCCGGGGTTGACCTCGAAGACGGAAGTTTTCACGCCGGCGTCGCTGCAACGCGCCTCGACCACGCGAACCGGCTCAGCGCCGTGGTTATGCACCTGCAGCGCCTGCGTAATGCCCGACGTCGCGCCGTTGGCCTCGCCGGAGAGAGCGCGGATCGCAATGGTCGGCGGGCTGATTTCGATGCGCGACGGAACGACGCCGTACGCGGGAATTTCGATGATCGGCTGGGCCGGCAGATTCGTGCGCAGTGTTGCGGTTGCGCGGATCGGACCGGTTTCATACGGCGGCCGCGTGTTGACGTAGAGTTTGTGCTCGCGGCCTTTGATCGTCTCGACCAGATGAAAGACGAACGGAGCGGATGGATCTGCCGGGTCCATGCTGATGCTGACGGGTGTATCGCCTGCATGCGTGATGGTGATGATCCGCTCTCGGTATTCATCGTGCAGCACGCGCCCGAAACCCGCGGACGGCGGCGACACCTCGATCGGCCGCCGCAGTTCGCCGCGAAGCGTCAGCACGGCGGTGGCGTTGTTCGGATCGCTTGTGCGAATGACAATCTGCTTTTCGAATGTGCCATGCAGTGCGGCGGCATCGAGCGTGAAGGTCAGCCGGCCCGTCTTTTGTGGCTCGATGTCGAGCGGCATCTCGCCGACCGGCGTGCAGCCGTACGTCGGCTCGGCCCGGAGAATCTGCAACGTAAAATCGCCGGCGTTCAGGATTTCAAAGGTGTGCTCGAGGTTCGATTCCGGTCCGACGACGCCGAAGTCATAATGCGGCGTTGCGATGCGCATGTGCGGCGTGGCGGGCCGCCGGCGCTCAGGCTGCGCTCCATCACTGCCGTGCTCCGGATGAGCCGCAGTGACGGAACGGGGCGCGGCGATGGCGATCAGCACACAAGCGACGATTGGCATTGACGCTCTGTTGCAACACAGCAGGCGGAACGGCGATGTTGGTCGGCCCGTTGTGCGTCGCGGTCCGCTGTTTCGCAATGGTATGGTTCTGATCATTGATAGCTCCCGTCCGCGCGATCTGACATCCTACGCGCTGAAGCCGTAGCGTTACCGTCTTCTTGAAGGGCCGCGACCGGCGCATTGCAGGCCGCTGATCGGGAAATCATTGAGTCTATCCGCCCCGCTTCGCCGCCGCACGCGAAAGCGGCCGCACATGCTGTAACAAACCGGTAACGTCCCTTGTTGTTCATATCGGATGAATGACGCGCCTGACGTTTCAGCGTCGCCTTGACGGCCTGGCCATTCGCGAGAATGCTCCGACACCATGAGCCATGCGATCGATCATGTCGATATCGCCGTCATCGGCGCGGGGGCGGCCGGTCTGATGGCCGCGATCTGGGCCGGCCGGACGGCACGGTCGTTTGATCGGCGGCTTCGCATCGTGGCCCTGGACGGAGCGCGAAAGCTCGGGGCGAAGATACTGGTCTCCGGCGGCGGGCGCTGCAATGTGACGCACGATCACGTGGATGAGAAGTCGTTTTTCGGCTCGACACCTCCGGCGATTCGCAAGGTGCTTCGGCGCTTCGACGTGCCGCGCGTAACGGCGTTCTTTCGCGAGTTGGGCGTCGAGCTGAAGCGCGAAGAGACCGGCAAGCTCTTTCCGACGACCGATCGCGCGGCGACGGTGCTGGAGGCGCTGCTGCGGGCGGCGCGGGATGTAAACGTCGAGCTGCGGCACCCCGCGCGCGTCGAGCGGATTGAGCGTGTTGACAGGGCTGGGGGGAATCGCGATGCCGTCGCGCCGGCATTTGAGATCGGCGGCCCGTTCGGCACGGTCCGCGCTCGACGTGTCATCCTTTCAACGGGCGGTAGGAGCCTGCCGAAGACCGGCTCCGACGGCGGCGGATACGAACTGGCGCGCTCGCTCGGCCATTCGTGCACGCCGCGCATCCTGCCGGCGCTCGTGCCGCTCGTGCTCGATGAGCGCTGCTTCATTCGATCGCTTTCGGGGCTGACGGTGCCGGCGACGTTGCACCTGCGATCCGCCACCGGCAAGCGGCTTGTCTCGTTCACCGATTCGACGCTCTGCACGCATTTCGGGCTGTCCGGCCCGTCGGTGCTTGATATCAGCCGCCATCTTCTCCATGCCCGGCTTTCCGATCCGGCCGCGTCGCTGCATGTCAACTGGCTTCCGGGCGAGACGGGCGAATCGCTGGACGCGGGGATCATCGAATTCGCACGGCTTCACGGCTCTGTCGGCATCGCTCGCTGCTTCGCCGAGCGCCTGCCGCAGCGGCTGGCGCGGGCGCTGTGCCACGAGGCCGGCATTGACCCCGCGCTGCCGGCCGGCGCCTTGACGCGCGAGGCGCGGCGGTTGCTGGTTGCGGCGGCGACCGACATGCGGCTGCCCGTCACGGGCGATCGCGGATTCGCCGTGGCCGAGGTGACGGCCGGCGGCGTGCCGCTGTCGGAATTGCGGCTCGACACGATGGCGTCGCGCGTCTGCGAGGGGCTGCACCTCTGCGGGGAGATCTGCGACGTTGACGGCCGAATCGGGGGCTACAATTTTCAATGGGCGTGGTCAAGCGGCTACGTCGCAGGCGTCGCGGCGGCGATGATTCAGTCTCAAGTGTCGCAGCTTTGATGCGGCGGGAACGCGATGGGCGGAGTGGGCGAGGCCGGCAGTCCTGCGAGCGCGCCGGCTCGCCTGGTCGGTGAAGGCTGCTTGGCATTGGGGAGGGGGAGTGGAGCGTCAACACGCTCATTGGGAATACGATTCGGTCCGCAGGCGTCAAGCGCCTTGTAAGTTCTGTATTCGAGATATCAGGGCGACATGCTTGGGCCACGATGCCATCCTACTATCCCGCCGTCGAGGATGACGGCCTTGGTGTTCGTGCCGTGAAGTTTCTCAAACGCCTGCCAGATTTCCGGCTGCGTCGCGTAGACGAATGGAGTGAATACCGTGGGGTCAATGGCCTGCTCACGGTCGAATCTGTTGGGGTTGGACTTGGGTAGCCACCGTGTGCGATCAAGCAATCCTCGATTGCGGCTGCAATCGCCTTTTCGCGATAGCCTACCGGCATGTTCGTATTCCGTTAGGTTCGGTAGCCGACGAGCCGGGTTCCCGGTTACATAAGCCGGTTGCGGCCTGCAAGCGTAATATCCGCAAAACGCGGATATTAAGTGCGATGAGGCGACGATTGGCGTGGCTCCAGTTACATAAGCAGCACATAAGCGGCTACCCCCAAAATGGGACATATCGGGCGTGCTTTCGCGACCGGTTATCAGGGTCGAAGGGCTTGATAAGCTCAGCCTTAACCGTATCAGCGATAATCCGCGACGCCATCGGATAGTTGTCGTCCGAGATTGCGAACCGCTTGCGGAGGCTCGCGTTCGTCATGTTCTGATTCGACACACAGCAAAGGCACGCATGTTGGTAGCAGGCCCGAATCCGGTCCTGCTTGTCCATCTGGGCGAGCGTCTTGTACGCGAAGAGCACGGCCCGCGTGTGGTCGCCGGCGACCGCGAAATCAGGCGGCGGAAGCTGGAAAAGCTCGACCTGAAAAATCACCTTGTCGATGCCGCTGCCACGCTCCTCGCAAATGTTGATGCGTCGCATAAACGCGGCGAGAGCTTCGTTTCGCGAACGCGGCGGCGAATCGATGAAACGCATCGTATCGACAAGCGGCTGACCCGGGTTCGTGATTTCAATGCGGTCGGTGAAGATCTCGACCATCGGTCCCGTGCCGGTCATCGCAAAGTCCTGGTGGATGATGGCGTTTGCGACAAGTTCGCGAACGGCTGCCTCCGGGTACATGCGGACTTCGCGGCGGAGTGCCCGCCCAACCTGCTCGTTTTGCGGAAGCTGCGAGTCGATAAATCCAATCGCTCCCTCGAACCCGACGGCGTAACCTCTCGCTCCGGTTTGCTCGCGAATCGTTTCAACACGATTGTTGCCGCGGTAAATGACGACGCGGAGAGCCTTTCGAGCCAGACGGTCAAAAGCCGTAAGCGCCTTCGCAAAGAGAATCGCCCCAAGGTTCGTAATGTCATACGTCCCGCCGGGATGGGCGACGATGAGCTTCTCGGCGGCGAGCCGTTCGAGGATTCCTGACCGGTTCTCCGGCAAACTCTGCTTGGTTGCGTCGAAATAGGCCGCACAGTCGAGCAACGCAAGCACCTCGTCGGCCGCCACATGCCCTCGGGCAATACCGCCTTCGAACGTGGTCCGAGCAAAGAGTGTCCACAGGTCGCGTTCTTTGTCCGAGTGGTCCTTGAGCTTCTTCTTGTAGGTACCGACGCGAATGAACTCAGTCTCTTTGAAACGCACGGGTATCGACGTGGCCGGAGCGACTTCCATGATGACGACCGACTTGGCGGCGTAGGTCAGTTCCTGGAATCGAAAGCCCGTAGGCGGTGTGAGCAGTGTGGCAAGCCAGTTCTGAAGCTCCTCATTGCCGACCTTTGCCTCTCGCGGGCGGAAGGTCGTCCCGACCACGGCCTTGTCCGCATCGCAGATGCCCCACACGATGTAGCCGGCTTCTTTGCCGTGAAGTGCCGCGGCGTTGGACAAGGCCGAGAGGTATTCGCCGATATCGTCGGGTCGATGGTCGTTCTCCTTCCACTCAACCCACTCGGTCTCGCGGGGAAGGGCGAGCAGTCGCTTCAGAAGCGTGGCGGGGTCCATGACACTCATTCTTGTGCAACTTCGGCCCGTAATGCTGGCGGTTCGCAGAACGGAACGCGCGCGAAGCGAGCCTTGTTCTGAAGGTTTACATCACCGGTCACTATCGCGACCGCCGAGCGGACATTCTCGCGAATTATCTCAATAACCGAAGCCAGGAAGCGGTCGTCGTTGTTGCTCGCATCGAGCCACGGCAAGGACTCGGCCATGTCAGGTTCAATCGCGATACTCCGTGCGGTAATTCGGTCTTTCACCACAGGTACGCCGTCATGGAGGTTGCCGCGTCGGGCAAGCTCCTTAATTCGACGAATCACGCTCTCCGCCTTCGTCCGAACCTCGGGGACTCGATGAGAGATTTTGAGTTCATCAAGTTCCGCCAGAACGGTGGGCGTAAACACAATCTGAAAACAAGGGGATTGGTCGAAGGTCCAAGTTCCAAAATCCGGGTTGGCAATGAGCGCATTTGTGTCGGGCACCATGACGAATACCCCATCGGCCGAGTACAGCCGTTCCATAATGTCCGCGATTGCGTCGAATGCGGCGAGAGTCTTGACTAAGGCTTCCTCGGGAGTTTTGCACCATGTGCTGTTCTGTTGCTCAACGTGTTGTCGGATAAGGTCGTCCGCCTTATCAAATTCTCGTCGCGACTCGCCTGTCAGTCCACGTATCAGCACGCGAACAAGGTCGCGATACGTCGTGTATTCCCTCCAAATCTTTGTCTGGAGCCTTCGAGCATCAACCGACAGTTTGGCCCAATCATGGTCACCCAGCCGGTTTAGCACGACGAAGTCGTCGTACTCTGGGCGGCGGCTCAGCCTGGAGTGCTCGCCAATCAGCACGCGGAGGTCGCCCTTGATACGACTCGCGTCGTCCGCAAGGGCTTGTGCGATGGTCAACATGCGACGCTCGCTCCTTCAATGGTACGCACGTCAATCTTGCCGTTGGCAGCGAAGAGTCTCCAAGGCGAGGAACCTTTAATCACCATTGTTGCCGCCTCCTCGACTTTTCGAACCGAAGCCGGTCGGGATGAAACCTTCTTCGCGCATCATGCGCGGGTGCTCCATCCCCTCAGGAGATGGGGGCACGATGATATGACGGCGCGCGACCCCTGCGCGAGAGTATACCACGTTTCCTGCCGCTCACGCTACTCCAATCTCCCCTCGAAGGCCTTGCCCTGTCGTGCCATCACGCCGTCGCCGGCTCCTGTCGGAGCTGGGCTAAACGCTTCGCGGACTGCGGACTGCATCTCGAGAATCGATGCTTGCGATTCGCAACTCGTCCCTTGAGATTTGGAATTCGGCGCTCGAGATTTGAAACTGGGCGCTCGAGAGTTGGAATTGAGCGCACGAGATTTGAAGAAGGGCGCTCGAGACTTGAAGTTCGTCGTTCGCGATTCAAGACTCACGCCTTGAGATTTGAAGTTCACTGTGCGAGATTCAAAATTCGTTGCGCTGTGGCCGAGTCAGTTGACGTGGGCCACCCACCGCGGCGGTCTTTCGAAATCGGTCCACTGGCGCGCCAATCAACGTGATCCCGCTGTCGCGCGCGGCTCGGGTCTGGAAAAAAAAAACGCAAATTTTCGAGCGATGGGCGTGACGGAAGTATATACCATTTAACGAGTTATGAGAAGTCGCGGAGGCCGGGTAAAATTGTACAATTCGCGAAGCGACTCCGTAAGTCGTTGTGTGGCATAATGTTGTATTTTCCTGTTCGTACAATTTTCGGGTTTCGGGGGCGAAAACACGAAATAAGCTGGAATTTGGGCGGTTTTAGGGCGATTCGGGCCGGAACGGCGGAAATGGTCAGGATTCCAGATTATTCGTAATGTCCTGCTGTAGCGGCGGTTACGGCGGAAATCGGCCGATCGGCTCCGCGCGCCGTAAAGCGCAATTGCGCTGCCAAAGCGCAATCGAAACGGGGGTCGAGGCGGTTTCGAGGGGCTTTCGGGATCATGCGTGTCTGAATTAGCGCAATCAGGACTTGATATGTCGCCAACGCGGGCGTGGGCCAGAAATCGGGCGGATTCCCGATGTCATCGGCCTGTTGCGGCATGGCCGGTCGCGGGTAATTGGCGATAGTCGGAGTCCGGTTTCATGGGAGCGACTCCGGGGGTTGGTCCGGTTCGGACATCGGCGGTGTGTCGCTCGCGTCGGCAACATATATTTCCAACCAGGTATCATCATGCTTGAGGCGGTACGGCGGCATGAGGCCATCCAGGTGCGATTCGGCTGCTCGCAAGGCTTCGGGATAACGACTGAGAACCTTCATGTAGGCACGGGCTTTCACCAGTCTTAATTCGCGCCGCCGCTTGCGCGCCCAACCTGAGCCGGGAGCCTGTGCGCCCCTATGGTCGATCACTATCATTCCCGCCGGAAACGGCTCTTCCGGCGAGTAGCGTTCAGCGTACAGTTTCCGTTGCCAGTAGATGTCGGGGAAGATCGACAAGAACGCATCAGCATCTTCGAGCGAGACTTGTTCCAAGAGCTTCGCCGCCGCCTTCAAGAAGCTCCGATCGTCTTCATACTGCCTGGCAAGGCGAATCAGCGGCGCGAACACATCAAGCGGCATCCAATCGGGTTCTCCCGCCGCCAAATACCACAACCAGCCAGCGATGCGGCGGTCAGACCAGTTTTTCGCGACCGACCAAAGAATCGATGGGAATGCGGCCAGTATGAAACCTGAGTTTAGCGGGTCGGTATACACGTCCGCATCCGGCTCTGAGCCATACTTGCAGGCGGGGAAATCCTTGAACGAGCCAGTGGTAAACCTACGATCCTGCGAAAAGCAATATCTCTCGCCTTCCGGCGGGTTTCGGGCCGCATTTGAGAAGATGTGAAGGTGACGGCCTTGTTCGTCT
>CAZRFP010000048.1:0-26724 GCA_964599535.1 uncultured Planctomycetaceae bacterium | reverse complement strand
TGAAGACCGTGTCGAGATGCATGAACGTGCGTTCCGTGGGAATCGGAATCTCGTAACATCGCTTAACATGCCCGCCGGCAAAGGCCTTCAACGCGAAGACCCGTACCGTCTCGGATCGCGTCCGCTCGCTCACACCGATCAGCAGCGCTTCCTCGTTAAGCACAATCACATCGCCGCCTTCGATCGTAAAGGGGCGATCCTCGACCGGCGTTGTCGATCCGCCGTACAGAATCTGGTGATGTGCGAATTCCGGATGATTCTCAAGCACGGCGCGGACGAGAATCGTCTCGCGCACGCGCTCTGAAAAGTGCATCTTGCACGAAATGACCGCACGATCGACCACGACCGCCGGATCGCGGCTGAAATACGAATTCGGAATCGGCGGAAGGATGAAGGTGTGACCCGCCGCGCCGGCCAGCGGATCGCGCCCGGTCATTTCGTAATACTCGGCGTTCGTCAGTCCGCGGAAGAGAATGCGCAGCAGCAAATCGTGCGGCACGAGTTTGGCATCGATGAGATCGGGCACGATGGCCGGCGCGCGTTCGACCGTGCAGACCTGCTCGATCAGCCGTGCTTTTGCATTGGGTTGTTCGAGCACGTCGCGCAGCAGGCGCTCGAGGTATACGACGCGAATGTCGCGGTCCTGTAATTCGCCGACGAACTCGTCATGTTCTTCCTGCATGCCCGTGAGAAAGGGGATGTCCTCAAACAGGAAGCGCTTCATGTTGTCATGCGTGAGGCGGTCGATCTCATCGCCGGGTCGGTGGACCAGTACCGCTTCAAGGGGGGCATATTCGTTGACGACATGAAGTTGCACGGGCAGCCTGCCTCTCGTAAGCGGTGAATCTGAATGCGGTTATGTTAATGAGAAGCGGCATTTTCCGCAACGCGGCAAGGAAATGAAAGGTAGAGTTAAGCGGAGCTTCGCCTTCCGATTACAAAATGGAGTTTTGCGGGCCACCGAATTTTACAATGCACGGAACATGTGATTCCGGATGGGATCGGTGACTAATCACCGGAAACGGAAGCGGGGATGATGACGCGGTCGCCGGGCTTGATGCCCCATTTCTCAAATTGCCCGGCGCGGACTTCGAGCGCATAACGGGCCGGCTCGATCGACGGATAGCCCATCTCGTTCAGCGGCGCCATCGTATAAGTCTTGACGATCACGCCGTCCGACCGGATATACGCGATATCCAGCGGGATGATCGTATTGCGCATCCAGAAGCTGCGCAGATCGTCATATCCGAAGACGAAGATCATGCCTCGATCTTCGGGCAGTTCAGCCTCGGTGACATTCATCAGGCCGATCTGTACGACGCGGCCGTTTTCATCGGAGGCGCGCGCGATGTAGGCCGTATACGTCGCTCGCCCGACGATTTCAATTGGCGCGGTCGCCAGTTTGGTTAGATCGTTCTTGTCCGATGATCCGCGCGGCACATCCGCGCAGCCATAGAGATTCAGCAGAGTGAAGGCTGTCATCAGGGTCCATCGTTTCCGGCCATGCATTGCCGCGCGCGCGATTCCGATCATGGCTTGTCGCCTCCGGGCCAACCGCCGACCGGCGTGAGGTCGATTTCAGGTTCACGCTCGGCCCGTTCAATCGTCTCGATAAAGCCCTTGGGCGTCTCGACCGTGAAGCGCGAACCGGCCGGCGCGTCTCCAAGATTCACTTCGTTGAAATCGACCTCGACTCGGCTCTTGTCGTTGCGGCGCTCTGTAATGATGCGAACCGGAACATCCTGTTTTGTATCCACATAAATTTCAACGCGCGTGTACTCGTCGGACATGCTGGAATGCGGTCGAGGCACGCAGTGCAGGTGTTTCGAATGGGGTGGATCGTCTTTCTGAGGCTTGGCCAGCGACACTTCAAAATGCCGCAGAATGTCACTGCGCTTCTGTCCGAACGGCAGCGGGAACGGTCCGCGGCCGAGTTCGAAGGGATCGAGCTTTTCGCTGCCCGACGCCATTTCTCGCCGCGTGACATTCTTGCCTGAGTCGTTTCGTTCGATATACCAGCGGCCGTCAAAGGCGTAGTATTCTTCGTTTGCGCTGACGACGCCGTCGGCGACCAGCCGCGTGAAGTGGACCAGGAACTTCGCGCTGGGTTCGCCCTTGGCGAACAGCAGGGTGCCGATCTTCTTCTGTTCGCTCTCGACGGGAACCGTCGTAACGTAGCGATAGATGATCTTCGCCGAAAGCCCGCTCACCGCCTTGCCTTTGACTTCAAGCCGATCCAGCAGGTCGTCAACGATCGGATCACCGGAACTGTATTCTGCCGGTTGCGTGGTGGCGGTCTTTTCGCGCGGACCGGCGGGCTGCGTCGTCACGTCTTTCTCATGCGGCACGGACGGTTCGTCGGCTACGAGGTGACTGCCAACGACGATACTCAGCGCTACCGCGATCCCCACGGAAAACGTGCGGCATGTCTGTCGAAGCGTCATGTAAATTCTCGACGGCCGCGATCGGCCGATACGGTGAATGTGACCTAAGATCACACACATGAATGTTATGTCGACACATTGTCGGCTGCAACGTTGGCGTCAATTGACGGATTTGCCTCATGCTGCGAGGCGTCGTATCTTCATCAACCATGTGGAAGGAATATACGCGAGAAGCTCCGGCGCGGTCCGGATGGACCCTCGGCGGGATGGTGCTGATCTTCGCCGGCACGCTGGTCCTTGCCGATTGGACAGCCGGCAGCCGTAGATTCTCGCATCATCAGGTTTTGGCTGGCTGGCCGATTACTTTCAAACTGCCGGATGAGTACCGCTGGCGGCGTGCGGACGACGTTCTCCACATCAGCCTGCCCAAGGTGGAATACACCGCGATGTACCTTGCTTATCATCGCGATCAGGGCCATTTTTGGCTGAGCGTGCGCTGCGATCCGACCGGCGAGGCCGTCTCGCCGTCGGAAAAGCTCGGTCGGGGCCTGCGGGCGATCATCGGTATCGAAGAGTCCATCCGCATCGGCCCGCTGAACGGGTCGTTGTCGCGATTGCAGGATGAGGATGGCGGTGCAAAGTTTTATGCTGAGGCGGCGTCGGATGATGGCCTGCGCATCGACATTGTTCTCGTCGCCGAGTCGGCGCGCTTGCAGACCGTAAAAAAGATGATTCGTCAGATTTGCGAATCCGTGGAGATTGTTCCTCGCGAAAGCAGACCTGCCGCACCAAAGTGAATGGACCGGTTGCAAGGTGCAATGAACCGTTGCCCGCCGCTGGGCGGCCGCGCCGGCGGCTGTTTTGAATCGGAGTCGAAGGCCATGCTCACATCCCTAGGCATCGTCGCGCTGATGATGCTCTGTCAGTCGTCAACGCCTGGCGGGGCGGCGCATGCGGCGCCGGTCGTATTGGCCGAACCCCACTTCGATGGCAGCTACGGATTTTCGATCCGGCCGCCGGCGAACTGGTCCGTCCAGCGCCGCCGCGAAGTATCAAACCTGGCGACGACGTTGCTCAGAATGGAGGAACCGTCGCCGTCCGAGCCGCGCGCCTTCGTGGTTGAGCACATGGTGACGGCCCGTGCCATGTCGACCGATGAGCGTTTTCGATTGGCCGTCGCGACGTTCACGGTTGAACTGCCGGAGCATCGCATCGACGCGAAGGAGGCCCGAGCGATCGACGGCCGTCCCGGCGGGCTGCTCGAAGTCAGCTTCAGACTCGGCAAGTATGAACGTCATCGAATGCACGCCTTTGTCGAGATCGCGCCACGAAACTATCTCATACTCCGCTATGAGGGCGACGCCGAATCACGCCGGCAGATCGCGCCGGTTTTTCACGCCGTGCTGGGTTCGATCAAGCTGCTGGCCGGTCCGTTGACTGACGATGACTTGAAGTCAGCACTGGAGACCGGGGCGTCGTGGATCGAATCGCTGGACAAGGAAGAGTTGCGCAAGGCGATTACGCCGGAGCAGTATTTCGTATTTGAAGCAGAGGGACGTCCGATCGGATTTGTTGAGATTTATCAGCGCGAGCGCGCCCTCAAAATGCGTGAGCGGCGAATCGAGGGCGTCGAGATTTTCGAGCAATCATGGACGTTCACCGACGACGGAGCGGTCCGGCGCAATCAGAACAAGATGTACCTCAGCCACGACTTGCAGCTTGAAAAGTGGCAGACCAGCGCAACCACCTGGCTCAAGCCGGAAGGGGATCGTCTCGAACAATTTGAAAACGCCTATGAAGAAGGCCTGCGCGATAATGATGTGCTCATCTCGTCCCAGACGCCCAGCTTTTCATTTCCACTTCAGCAAAATCCGCCCATGCGACTGCCGCGTACCTATATTTCGCGCGTGCTTGTTCGACTGCTGCCGCGACTGATCGGCACGCTCGACAAGCCGCGCAACGTTGCGTTCGTCACGTTCGATCATGAACGTTCCGGTCTGATCATTCGCGTGATCGAACTCAAGGGGAAGTCGGCCGGCGATCGCGCCGCCGGCGAGGGCGATGTGTATCGACTCGACGACCGCGAAGGCGTCGCGGCCGAGCCGATGACCGTCTATGTCGACGGGAAGGGTTCGCTACGGCAGGTGAAAACGCGTGCGTATACCATGCGCATCGCAACGCTGGAAGAACTGAAGCGTCTCTTCGAAGCGCGTGTGCTGGAAGCGGAAGAGGCCATGATTCGCATGGAGCAGGCCTACAGTGAAAGCCAGTCACGCTTCATCCGCAGGCGATGAAAAGATGCGAGTGATGCAACGTTCTGCTTTGCTGTCTTGTTGGCAAGTCGAAGCGTCACAACCGATGGAACGATCGGGCAAAGCCGGAGCTTTGTCCTGTTCGTCACAGAATCAACATCGCATCGCCATAACTGAAAAACCGATATCTCTCCGCAATCGCTTCGGCATACGCCTCACGCATCAGAGGAAACCCGGCAAACGCCGCGACGAGTGCCAACAACGTGCTCCCCGGCAGATGAAAATTCGTCACGAGCGCATCCGTCGCTCGAAACGAATAGGGCGGATAGATCAGCAAGTCCGTCCAGCCCTCACGGCCGATCGGCTGACCATTCTCGGTGCATGACTCCAACACGCGCACTGAAGTCGTTCCCACTGCCACGATGCGTCCGCCGGCTGCGCGCCGCTGGCACAATCGTGCCGCTGAATTCGGCGAGATCTCATACCATTCCTTGTGCATGACATGATCTGCAAGATTCTCCACCTCGACCGGCTGAAACGTACCCATACCCACATGAAGAACCACATCCACCGATTCAATACCCATCGCGTGGATGCGTTCCAGCAACGCAGGCGTGAAATGCAGACCGGCCGTCGGCGCCGCCACCGCGCCCGGCTCGCTTGCAAAAACGGTCTGATATCGATCGCGATCGAGCGCGTCGAATTCCGCGCAATCATCGGGATCGCGATGAATGTACGGCGGCAGCGGCATCGCGCCGATGACATCCAACACGCGCGCGGCTGAATCGGCCGGTTCGATACTCACTTCGCACAAGCCGCGTTCGATCCGCCGCACGAGCGTCATGCGCCATGCGGGGTCATGCGCGCCCGGCGTCAACGACCGGGTTTCAAGCGCGAGCGACTCGCCGTTCTTCACGCGTCGAAGCCCACCGAGCATGACTTCCCAATGACCATGCCGGACTTCACGTATAAACAGGCCTTCGATCCGGCCTCCCGTGTCGCGCCGCGCCGCGAATTTCGCGGGTAGCACGCGCGTGCGATTCAGGACCAGCGCGTCGCGCGAATCGAGATATTCGGGCAGGTCGCGGAAGGCGCGATGTTCAATCGCGCCGCTTGCGCGATGCACCACCATCAGTCGCGATACATCGCGCGGCTCGCACGGCCGCTGGGCGATCAGTTCGGCCGGTAGTTCAAACTGTAGCTCTGTCGTGAGGATCGAATCGCTCCAGGCGCCGGCGTGCCGACGGTGCGGTCCGTTTCGTTGATCGGCCGATAAGAACAATTCACCGACGCGCGAGGCCACAAAACTTTACTGAGCCGTTTTGGAATTCTACGATATTATGAGAAGAGACGCCGCCTGTCGGCGCCGCCCCTTTTTTGCGCGGTCGCCGGAGTAACAACGGCCCGATGCCCTGCGCCTAACTTCCGAGCGCGGCTGGGTGTCTAACAAGCGGAATAGGTGACAGTCGATCATCCCGAGGAGGTTTGCAGGATGTCACTGATGCCCAAAGATCATGCGTTGCACCGGTGGTTTGCCGGTCTTGTCGAGGCCAGCTTCCAGACCGAAATCGGAATCGCCGATCCGTCTGTTCTCGATTATTTGACGGATCTGCTGACCGATTTTATTCATGTCGAACGCATCAATATGCTCGCGGATGGCCGATCGGTCGACGAGATTGCCGAGGTGCTCAGCGCCGCGGAGATCGGTATGCCTGCGGCCGAATCGCAGCGCCGCCGCGAGTATCACCGCCATATCGGCGACTTCACGTTGTTCTGGACCGGCGTCTATCCGGAGAATCTTCGGCTGATGCAGCGCCGTAGCGCCAAGGACGATCTGATCGACTATCTCGACCAGGGCAAGCGGTCTTATCTGATCGCCTCTCGGCTCAGCGTGGCGGACGCCGAGCCGCCCGCATCGGTGCTTGAACAACTCAGCGATCAATTCGAGTATTGCGTCTATGGCTTGGGCCTCGTGCGCAAACACTGGGAGCGAGCGCAGGACGGGCCGGGCGGCAGCAGGCTCATGCTGAATTGACTGTGCTGCGTCGCTCGTCTGATTGCTCCGAAGCGCAAAATAGGCGGCCGGTGAGAATATCCTTTCTCACTATTGTCGTGACGGAAGGAGCGTCTTCAACTCGTCGGGCAACGTTGTCGGCATCGTGCGCTCGCGCGAAGCGAGACGTTCCTGAAAAGCTGTTCGAAGTTCATGGATCAGCGCCCATTCCTCGACGCTATCCCTGGCTGGGATTTCGCCCAACTCTCGCCCCGTTAATCTCAAGAGCACGACTCGCGCGACATCACCGACGGTTCGCGAAGTCGAGGTATGCCGCGACGCTTCATCTGCTTCGAGATCGGACGGTTCGTTAAGTGGGGGGAGTCCGGCGGTCTGTTCGATGAAAGCTTGCGCTCCGGCAATCTCGCGCTCAAGCGCCAACCGGCCTGAGAATGTTCCCTCATCAACCGTCGCGCGCAACAGCACCGCCAGCAGGCATTCCGTTCGATCGTCTAGAGGGAGAACGCCGCGTCGAAAACTCATCAGACGTCCTGCGTCTAACTTGAGATACTGCGGATCAACGATGTCGGACCCTTCAGCCAGCACGCCGAGCGACTCGACGACCTGCGCTCGCACGAGTGCGTGGGGGCTTTCCTGAAGCGCTTTGACAAGCGGAATGCACGACCAGTCGGGTCGAATCCGCGCCATCGCTCCGGCCGCCATCGCACAGGCTTCGCTCCCGTGGCTTGGCCCCAGCATTACGGATTGCAATGCCCGGAGCGCATCCATTCGGCCCTGTTCGGCAATGAAGGACAAAGTCGTCGCCGCGGCGTCTCGGACGGACTCTGTGTCATCGCAGACCAACCGCGTCAGCATCGGCAATGCAGCGGGCGAAGTGCTTGCTCGCATCGCGAAAATGGCCAGCTCGCGCACATTCGGATCTTCATGTGATGCCAGCCGGCCGATGGCCCCGAGCGCGGACTTGTCCAACTGGGATAGCAGCGTCAAATAGTAAACCTGTTCGCGCAGATCTTGTGTTTGCGTCAACCGATATGCGAACCAGTGCGCCCGGATGGGGTTTCGCATGGCTACGACGATCAGGAACCCGGCGACCAGAAATACGATGAATCCGATAAACCCTGTATTCGAGCGCGTCGCGGACTGACGCGTTTTGGTCAAGGGTGCAGGACGATCAGGTTCCGCCGTCGATGGATCAGAAGGCGTCATGGTGGATCATCCGAATTCACGCATGAAAGCGCGTGCCTCGCCGGCGCGCCGTCATTCCCGGCCGTAATGTTTCAATTTCCATTCGCGTCGGTGCGCCTTGTGGCGCTGCTTGTCCGCGACAAGAGCTTCGCATTCGCGCCAGCGCGACTTCCACGCGGCGGATGTCGAGCCATATCGCGTCATATCGCGCTTCAGGAAACGCAGCAGGTCCGTCCGCGAGCACATCGGGCTGTTCATCAGGCTGACGCACAAGCGAACCAGCGCCCGCGTCCGCTGTGATTCGCCGGCTCGTTTGACGAACTTGATGCCGTCCATGTCGATGAACGTCAGCCGCGGCGCGCCAAGGTAGGGGGGAGACCAGTTGATGAGCAGATTGCTCGCCTTGAAGTCACGATGGCAAAACCCGCGTTCGTGGAACATCCGCATCAGGCGAACCAGCGCCCCGATCAACCGATCCTTGACCTGTCGCCGACGGGCCTGGCGCAGCGGCCCCAGTTCGCGCGTCAGAAACGTCTCGATGTCGATCGAGCCGACCACATAATCGGTGAAGAGAATCGAATCCATTCGAAGCAGGCCGAGCATGAAGCGCTCGACGATCGCAATCGGCTGGGCCACGGGTAGATCGCGATTCAACATCTGGTTCGCCGTCTTCCAGGCCCGCATGTTCCGGGAGGGGCCGAAAATCTGCGCCAGGCGCTTCATCAGGTTTCGACCCAGATGGCGCTTGACGATCACCACGGCCGGAGGATCGGTCGGCAGATCGGCCTTGCAGATCGTCGCCGTGTGCGAGTCCTTCATGAGCGTTTGCTTCGTCGGATCGACCCAGACCAGCGGACATTGCAGCCAGTCGCGCCACTGGGACTTCGCAAAAGTCTGCCGGGCGGCCTGCGCGGTCACGGCCGGGTGCTTGCTCTGGAGCAGCGCATGGCCGCGCCATCCGGCCGGCGTGCGAATGCGCACAAAGTAGCTGCCCGTGCGATGGGCGCGCCTATCGCGTTTGGACCAGATGCGGTCGGCGTGTTCGTTCGCGCGCAATGAGACCTGTTCGATCATCTCGCGCGGCGAGATGGGGAAGCTCCGCGCGAGCGGACTGACATCCGCGAATCGAGCGCGATAGCTGATGTAGGTTTCGAGAAACCGAAAGCGGCGCGTCAGATTTGAGTTCTTGCGAAACCACTGGTGAAGCTGCGCCAGATTGGCGATCGCTTCGCGCATGGACACGGCCCGTCCGACGCGAACGTTGTGCAGATCGACGAAAATGGCCTCGCCGGCGCGGGCAAACCGACGAACCAGAATGTTGCCCGGGTGCATGTCTCCATGTCGAAATCCGCACTGATGGGCGCGCGCAATTAACCGCGCGAGGGAGTCGGTAAGCTGCATTGATCGCTCGCGATCATCGCGAACGCGCAGCCAGTAATCGCCCAGCGGTTCAACATCCGGAACGGCTTCGGTGACCAGCAGCGACGGCCCGCCAATGCCGCGCGGTCCGCGCGTGGCCGTCGCCACCGGAACGACGGCCGCGATTCCGTTCGTCGCGGCGTAGCGGCCCACCGACCATTCGCATGCAGCGGTCGAGCCGCGAGCCAGCGACTTCATGCGGGCAAGCAGATTTCCGGGATGGTAGAGCTTCGCGAAGTAATCTCGATCGCCGCAGCGAACGCGCCAGACGTCGCGACGGTCGTTCTGCTTAATGAGTGTCGCGCACGGATAGCTCGCGAGGTCGAGCCAATCAAACGAGGCGGAGCGAATCGACTCGAGATGCTGACCGACCACGTTCCAGAGGTAACCGTCATGGTCAAAGGTCTCAATCGTGTCGGCCGCAATGCCCTCGCCTGCTGGGCGCATGGAAAGTGATCGCGTCATGGTCGCGTTTTCATCCATAAGCCCGATGGTTGAGTGCGAGGAGGGTGTCACGGGCACGGACGCGGCGCCTGCGCCGTCCACGCCAGAAGCGTTCGGAGCGTGACTCCCCAGTATGTTAGACCCTTGCGGCGGTGCGTTCAAGTTTCTTACTCGGGCTTGGTCCGCATTCTAAGCGCCCAAGCCGACGGGCTGCGCGTTTTCGCGGAACATTGCACGAGTGGCCATTCAGGCCCCGCACACGCCGCGACGTTTCCCGTGACGCTTTCCTAAGTGTAACACATCGTGTATTGGATGCCACTTCACGAAGGGCAAGGCGATGCGAGTGCGGCAGATTCGCTAAAAACGGCGAAATGGTACCCGGTAAAGACGCCGCGCCCTTCCCTCGCCGTCGAGCGGAATGCCCATTCATGTCATGATGGTCGCACGATACTCTGCAAATCGGTTCGAATCATGCGTGATATTGAGGCGGCCCTGAATCGGCTCAGGCGCGGCATGGCTGCCCAAGAAAGCTTGGACCTCACTGCGAATGGTGTTGCTGGAACTGCGCCTCGAAGTGGGTGTCCACCATCGGCAGGTAAAGCCGGGCGGCTTCAATCCATGATTCGGCGGACGAATTCGTCGATATCGAGACCGTCGATCTTTCCGTCGCCGTTCATGTCGGCACCCGCGATCGAACAGCCGGGGAAGTCTGACTTGTAGCCCTCCGGATCGGTCAGGGCCTTCGCGAAGGGTGCGACATCGCTGGGTGAAATCGCGCCGTCGCAATTCAGGTCGCCGCGCATGCATGGCCGCGTCACGCCGCGGAAAGTCGGTGTATACTCGGGAAAAACGGCAGCCAGATTTGGATTCGCAAGGCGCAGCTCGACGATCTCCGCGAGTACGTCGCGAAAGTCGATGGTGACTTCCAGATCGCGACCCTCAAAAAGGTTGCCCATCTCGAGGCCCGGCCATTGCGTGAGTATTCGGCCACCATCAATGCCCGGACCCATGAGGAACATCACGTTGCCGTGGCCGTGATCGGTCCCCTGGCTGCCGTTTTCGTTTAATCGCCGGCCGAATTCGCTCATGACGACAAGCGTGACGTTTCGCCGAACGCCGCTGAACATGTCGGCGTGAAACGCCGCGAGGCCGTTTCCGAGGCGCGTCATGAGGTTGCTCATGCCGCCGCCAATCTGGACGCCCTGCGAGGTGTGCGTGTCCCAGCCGCCCATGTCGATCGCCACCGCTTCGACGCCCACATCGGCCTTAATCAGCGCTGCTGTGGACTTCAGCGCGTATCCAAAGCCGTCCGTGCCGTAGCTCGCGCCGCCTTCGGGAACGTAGGAATTGAAGTTGATCGTGCCGAGCAAGTCGATCGTCTGTCGGGCCGTGGCGGCGGCGGCGCTGAGCATGTCGCTGGACAATGCATGCATGGCCGTAATCAAATTCTGCCGGGCGACGACGGTAGCCTGATTGCCTGAGAGCTTGTAGTTCGCAAGATCGGGAATCGGAATCGTATCCGGAGCAGACTGAAGCGCCCGCTGCAGGCCGAAACCGATGCCGATGCCGCGCAAAACCGCGTCCGCGACGAGCGGCGGCGTGACCGCGAGGTGCCGGCCCAGCCAGCCGGTAAACAAAGTCATGTCGCCCGGCTTGCCGATTTCCATGAAGCGCTGGCCGTCAAAATGCGAACGCGACGGATCAGTCGAGCCGGCCGCATGAACGATCAGCAAATCGCCGTTTTGATATGCGGGAATGAGCGGCGTCAACTGCGGCGGAAGGCCGAAAAAGCCATCCAGATCGGTGACTTTGAAGTCGCCTGCCGCATCGGGCCGGGGAATCGCCAGCGTCGGCCGCGTGTTGTAGTAGAGATCATCGGCGTGCGGCACGCAAAGCGTCAAGCCATCCGCCGCGCCGCGCAGGAAAACGCAGACCAGCACATCTCGCTCGGAACATTCATCGTCGGCATACGCGACGCTGGGCAACCATGCAGGCAGACCCATTGCCAGCGCCATGCCGCCGCTGCTCGCGAGAAACTGCCGTCGCGAGAGTTGAAGATACTCGGCACAGCTTTGAGGTTCGGACATGCTCATCATCTTCCCCGGGCCAAAGCCTCATGCTCCCCTTAATACCACTGGAACGACGGTGCAGCGATGGCAAGGCCGATCGCCTCGCGCCGGAGCTGTTCATTCGCGGGATTCTGCGCGACATAATCGCGGATCAGCGACCATTCGCCTGGCGTCAGCTTTCCGCCGAACATGCGGGATTGAATCCGGTTGGCGATCTGTTCGGGCGTCGTGGCCCCGGTGAAAAACGCGCTCGCGTCGACGCTGACGTTGGAAATTGCGCCATTCAGCAGCCCGGCGCCAAAGTTCCACCGCGCAAGCGGCAGGCCGACCCAGAAGTCCATTCGGTCCGGGTAACCATCCGGCGGAGCCCAGTTAAACGGCAAATGCCCCATGAACGAAAGCGCATTGAGCATGGCCAGCGAGATTGACGCGCCGGTCGTGTTGTACGCAGCGGACGTTGCTCTCAGCGACGAGACCGCAAGATGGAACGGCCGCTTGAAGCGCGGCGTCGCGGTCGTCGGATCCAGCGTCGTAAAGAGCGTTCGGAGCATGGACTTGATGTCGCCACCGGTCGCCAGAAACGTCGCGGCCACGGCATCGATCAGCGCCTGCGGCGCGTCTTCACTCCAGAACTTCTTGCACAGCTTCGTTGCGATGAAGTTTGCCGTGCTGGGATGAGCCGCGAGAATTTCGCAGATCGTTTCGCCGTCTTCAATGCCGCCTCCTGCCGGAATAACATGGCCGAGCACGACTTTCTGGCCGAAGTCGTGCCGCGCGGGCACAAAGCGAAACATCTGGCGGAGCGGACCGTCGATGTAGTGTCGATAGAAATCCCAGCCCGTCAGGCAGCGTGCCACGTTAACGACATCCTGCTGAGTGTAGCCGCCATCGACGCCGAGGGTGTGTAACTCAAGCAACTCGCGGGCGTAGTTTTCGTTTGGATTGCCCACGACGCTCAGTTCGTTGTTCAGATAATGCAACATGCACGCGCTATGCATGCTGGCCGAAAGCAAATCACGGAAGTTGCCCATGGCGTGGGCGCGAATGACGTTTTTGTCGTCCCAGTTCTTGATCCAGGCGCATTCACCGGTGAAAAGCTGGATGTTGAAATGGTCGGTCCAGAATTCGACCATTCGTTCATAGAGTTGCCGTTTGCTGTAGGCGGCCCGGAGAATCGTCGCCTCGGTCATCTGTCGATAGGCGTACGAGACATTGATCAGATGATGCATCTGCCAGGGGATGTAGTCGAGCGTCTCGTAAGTACTAAGCCGCTCGACCATCGCGCTGTCGTCGATGGATTCAAAGTTCAGTTGCCGCTCAAGGTACTCGTGGTAGCCGATGCTGTCGGCGAGGTTCTGCTCTTCCTGCGTCCAGCCGAATGTGAGGCGATCCACCAGAAAGCGATTATTCGAACCAGGGGGAAGCGCGCGGGCCTCTTCTTCGCGACCTATCAAAGACGCCAATGCGGCCGCGCCGCCCATCAGCAGCCTTCGGCGGGAAAGCACCGAATCAGCGCCGGTTGAATCAACGCCGGATCCCGTCGCGATTCGATCCGCGATGAAACGTGTCAGACTCATGACCACCCCTGCGCGCAGCCGCGAACCAATGCGCCGACTTCGAATTCACGTTGACGTGCCGAGTAGCGCTCGTCCGAGTGCGTGGTAACTGGAGAATCCCCAACCATAACGCCGCTCGACACTCAGGAAATCGCATGCCGCATGGTCGAGGCGCTGGGGACTCACTCGTTTAATCTAGACCCTGATTCTACCGTCAACAACGCTGAATTCAAAGCAAACCGTCAGTTCGGGGTGGATAATAATCCGCCTGACAGTAACGCCTTAGCACGAAAACGAGATGGACCGTCTGAAAATGTGCATCCGACGTTCCATATTCTCCATGTGCGCCTGAATCCGAGACGCCGTGTCAGAAGCACGCTTCCTCCAAGGCTGAACCTACCAACTCACAAAGTGGCGTGCGTACGCACACTCCTTGAGGTTCGCTCGGCGGCATTTCATACTCGGTTAACGCAGCCCGATGGGTGCTCTGTGTTCGCCAAGCGCCATGCAATCAGACATGCGCCTCGGATGTGAACACGCAACTCGTCCGCCCATTCAGCAGGTCCGCTTCAATCCATCCCGGCCAGCAGTAACATCAAGGCTTTTTGTGCATGCAGCCTGTTCTCGGCCTCGTCGAAGATTGCCGAATTCCTGGTGCGTGAAATGTCGTAGGTGATTTCGTCGCCGTAATGCGCCGGCAGGCAGTGCAGCACGACACACTCGCGATGGGCCATTTTCAGCACGTTCATGTTGAGCTGATAGGGCACGAAATGGGCATGCCTTCGCTGGGCGTCGGCCTCCTGGCCCATGCTGGCCCATACGTCGGTATAAAGCACGTCTGCGGCTTTCGCGCCCTCTTCGATGGAGTGTATTGCTCGAGCGCTGCCGCCAGTTTTCGCGGCGATGTCCGACGCCTTGGCGACGACTTCCGCGCTGGGTTCGAATCCCTCGGGCGTCACAATCGTGACGTGCATGCCTGCCAGCGCGCCGCCGAAGAGGATCGAATGCGCCACGTTATTTCCGTCGCCGAGATAAGTAAACCGCAACCCCTTCAGGCTGCCGCGCCGCTCCATGACCGTCTGCAGATCCGCGAGAATCTGACACGGATGCGAGAAGTCCGACAAACCGTTGATGACGGGCACCGTTGCGTATTTCGCAAGGTCTTCGACGATGTCATGGCCGAAGGTGCGGGCCATGATCAAATCGCACATGCGCGACAGGACGATGGCGATGTCCTCGGTCGTTTCTCGCTTGCCGATGCTGATGTCGGTCGGACCGAGGTAGATCGCGTGGCCGCCCATCTGCGTCATGCCGGCCTCGAATGAGACGCGCGTACGCAGCGAGGGCTTCTGGAAGATCATGGCAAGCGTCTTTCCGGTGAACCGCGTCGCATACTCGCGCGGGTTCTTCTTCACTTTTGCCGCGGTGTCGAGAATAAGATGCAGCTCATCGGTAGTGAGTTGGGAAAGTGAAACAAGGCTCTTGCCCGCTAGGGTGTTACTCATCATGGAAGGCGGCTCCTGAAGAAAGTCATCTTGGCGGCGCTGATCCAGCACAAAAAGTAGGGGAGGGCAGAGGTCTTCTTTGCCCCTAATTCAGTAGAACAAAGATGTACTATGGACATTCCCTTCGCCATGTTTACGCGCGCGGACGTATGCTAAGCGCGGCATGCGCGAAATGGCAAGCCGACGGAAATGTACTCGGATAACATCGTCAGTTATCGAAGCCGCGCGTGCGTTCGCACGATCTCCGCCACACGCTCCGCGCCTACGCCGGCCAATTCGTATTCCACGCGGACGTGGGGCTTGTTGATCTTAATCAACCGACCCAGATCGATCGGCGTGCCGATCGCCACGACATCGCAATCCACTGCGTTGATTGTCGCCTCCAGATCGGCGATCTGCTGCGCGCCGTAGCCCATGGCCGGCAGAATCTCCTCCATGTGCGGGTATTTCTCGAATGTTTCGCGGATCGAGCCGCGCGCGTACGGGCGGGGATCGAGGATTTCCGCAGCCCCAAAGTCCCGCGCGGCGACATGCGCCGCGCCATATCGCATCTCACCATGGGTCAGAGTCGGCCCATCCTCGACCACGAGCACGCGACGGCCGCGCATCGTCTCTCCTTCACTGCAGATCACCTGCGAATCCGCGCGAATCACTTCCGCGCGCGGGTTCAGCTTGCCGGCGTTGGATTCGACAATGCGTATGTCCACTTCGTGAGCCGTGTTCACCTTGTTGATGAGGATGACATCAGCCATACGAAAGTTCGTCTCGCCGGGGAAGTAAGCTGCCTCGTGCCCCGGCCGATGGGGATCGGCCACGGTAATCAGCAGGTCCGGCTTGAAGAAGGGCGTGTCGTTGTTACCTCCGTCCCAGAGGATGACGTCGGCCTCTTGCTCGGCGGCCGCGAGAATCTGCTGATAGTCCACGCCGGCAAAGAGCAGGTTTCCGCCGTCGATGTGCAGTTCGTATTCCTCGCGCTCTTCAATCGTGCATTCATGCCGGTCCATGTCGGCGGTTTCGGCGAAGCGCTGGCAGGCTTGTTTGGTCAGATCGCCGTACGGCATCGGATGTCGCACGACGGCGATGCGCCTGCCCATCTCCTTGAGCGTGCGCGCGACGACGCGCGTCGTCTGGCTCTTGCCGCAGCCGGTGCGCACAGCGCAGATCGCGACGACGGGCTTCTTTGAATGCAGCATCGTCGAACTGACGCCGAGCAGCTCGAAATCCGCTCCGGCGGCGTTCACGCGCGATGCCATATGCATGACATATCGATGCGGAACGTCGGAGTAGCTGAAGACGGCAACGTCCACATCCAATTCGCGAATCAGCCGCTCCATGTCCGCTTCCGGATAAATCGGAACGCCCTCGGGATAAAGCCGGCCGGCCAGCGCCGGCGGGTAGACGCGGTCCTGGATATTGGGAATCTGCGTCGCCGTGAATGCGACGACGCGGTATAGCGCGTTGTCGCGATAGGCGCAGTTGAAGTTGTGAAAATCCCGCCCGGCCGCGCCGAGGATCAGCACTCTGCGTGGTTTATGTTCCGGCATGTGTGGCTCCTTGTGGGCTGCATCTCCGGTTGTCACTGACAAGACTCGTGCCACAACAGATTAGTTATCGAAGTCCGCGGATTTCACTTGCCCGACGGAAAAGATGTGTTATCTTTTAGATTGCCGAAGCAGTTTAGCTCGTGCCAGATACCCGGCCATATGCGACTGAAAAAGGCCAGGGGGCGTCAGGTAGTGAGTCTGACTCACGAATCCGGTCTTCCGGAGCGCCTCGTTCGCTGTGGGCAAACGGCTTCGGCCTTTTTCTTGCGCCAATTTCCGCCTTTTCGGGGCCATTTTCCGCAGGCATCCCGATGACGGTTTCCATTCGGACCCATTCAGATCTCTGCATTCGCAACCTGGATCGCATTCGATACAATTCGTGAATGCGTGTGGATGGCTGGGAAACTCCGAAGCCGGCTGTATCGAGCGAGACGCTTTCACGATTCAATCGCAGAGCGGTGACCTATGCCGTACTCGTCGCGATCGTCTTGCGCGTCGCGGCGCTGTTTATTACGGGAGATATTCAACCCTACTCGTCGATTCGCGAAACGTACTTCTCAACGGCCGCAGGCCTGGCGTCTGGTTACGGGTACATCACGGAGACGCCTGTCGCGACGGCGAACAACAACGGCTTTGACGAGCCGATGTCCGTCGTTCGCTACATGGGTGAACGCGAAGCGGCCGGCGGCCGCGTGGATCGCGAGCATCCCTTTCCGAAAAATTCCGAGGGTTGGCTTCCGGGTACGCGGCATCCGCACGGATACGGCACGCTGATTTATCTGATCTACTCTGTCAGCAACTACACGCCGACGCTGTGGGTCATGCACTTCATCCAGATTCTGGCCGACGCGGCGGCGTGCATATTCGTGTTTATCTTCGTGCGCAACGTTTTTGAGGCGCCCGTCGCGCGCGTGGCGTCATGGTTGTACGCGCTGTGCCCGCCGGCGATTTTCCTTTCACTTGACCTGCTGCCCGATGCCTTTCACGGTTTTTTCGTTTCGATGGTGCTGGCCTCCGCGAGCTTCATGCCCAGCAGGGGCGTCAGGTTTGCATGTCTTACCGGCGCCGCGCTTGGCATCGCGAGCTACTTTCGACCGGAGTACATCCTGCTGCCGGCGGTGTTGTGTGTCTGCTACTGGGCGGCGTCTCGCTGTCTGGTTCGCTCGTTGGGCTGCGCGACCGCGACGGTCGGAATGATGCTACTGATTCAATTGCCCTGGGCATTCTGGATGAAGAGTGTCACCGGGAATTTCCGCTTTACTTCGACGACCACGGGCGGCGGCCTGTATAGCTGCCTGGGTGAGGATCCCGGAAATCCCTGGGGCATCGTCAGTACGGACGGCTGGATATACGAAGATGCGCGTAAAAAGGGCTTCACATCAGCCTGGAGCGTGGAAGCCGATCGCTACTACGCGGCCAGGTTCCGCGAATATGTGCGGGCACACCCGGCGCGGTATGCAAAAACGGTGCTCACGCTGCGGCTGCCTCTAGCGCTCGCGACGCCATACGACACCGGCAATCGCTCAACGCGAAGCGAGTTCAACTTCACGAAATACCGCGTCGAAGAGGGCTTGACTCGCTGGGGTGTGGTCAAGAAATACCCGCTGACCGTGCTGCGCTACATGTGGCCGCAGTTTGCGATGCTCGCCTACTCCGGCATGCTGACGCTGTGCGTCGCGGCGGCAATCATCCTGAGATTCCGGGAATGGCGCGGCCTGGTGTGGATCGTGCTGCCCTGGGCCTATCCGATAGTCACAATCACGCTGTTCAAGGCGGTGGAACCGCGCAACATGGCACCGACGCTGGTTCCGGCGCTGACGGCCGCCGCGATCGTGTTATGGACTGCATGGGATCGCGCACTTGCAAGGTTCGTAGACGCACGACGCTGAGCATTCCGTAAAGGCTGGTTCCAGGCAATCGTCGAGGCAGCAACAACTGCTCCAAACTGAAAGCACGCGCAAGCATGGAGTGCCACAGGACCGAAACGGGCGCGGCCAATCTTGTCTTTCGCGCGCGCCGAAGAAGCCTCATCAGTAATGCCGGCGGATAAAGAGCATGGAAGAAGTAGCCCCAGTCGATGAGGCTGAATTGAGAATCCCGATAGACTTCGCTGATCGAATCGTGATTGTACCGCTTGAAATGGCGGAAATGGTTGTCGTAATTGGACCAGATTTCCATCCGGGCAGGGACCGTGAACAACAGGCCTTTCAGGTTTGGGAACAGGCCGTGGCACTTTGACAGGAATTCGTTCGGATTCTTGAGGTGCTCGAGTACGTCGAGCATGAGCACGTATCGCGCATTTACGCGAACCCTCCGCGGCAAGTCCGCGGCATCAACGCCCAGATGCAAGTGTGGCGCGACCTTCGTGTTGCATGGCGGTGCGTTGGAAACGTCGACGCCGATGCAATCAATCCCCTTTTTTCGCAGAAAGTCGGTCACGATGCCCGTGCCGCAGCCGATCTCAATGCATGGTCCGGCTTGATCGGCCATCTGACGGCGTAACAAACGATGCACGATGCGATTTCGCGCATTGTTCCAGAAATGGCGCTCGATACCGGCGGGGTAGGCCAGCTCGAATTCCTCGTCGATAAATCCGGTTACGACCGGCGCCCTTGGTAATGTAATCGGCTTCGTGGTCATGACCCGCGACTCCCGTCGGACGGGTCAGCCACACCGGGCCGATCAAGATTCGTCCGACTTGCGGAGGACGATTACCGTGTTCCACGCCAGGCGGCCTATCAGCGGCACCTTGGGCAACAGCCAATCGTCGATCCTGCGCAAGCGCGTATACAGATCGGCATATTGCTCATGGTGCGTGATGATGTGTTTCCAGTATCGGTACTTGGCCGGATGCAGCCGCTCAACGAGAAACATCCGCATAAAGATCCAGAGCGTGCAAACCCAGAATTCCTTGTGCTCGACACTGGCGAAAATGTGGCGAAGCTTCTTGAAATCGCGATAGCTGAACGGCTTTTCGTCTTCCGTGCGGACGGCCTTGGCGATGTGGCGGTAGACCTCAATCACAGGGTTGTACGTCAGCGGCTCGATGAAGATGCCCTGCCCGCCCGGCTTGAGCACGCGGTTGACCTCTTCGTACGTCGCCGGGCGGTAGGTGTGATGCAGCACGCCGTTGCCGAAGACAATGTCAAACGTGTTGTCGTCAAACTTCAGGTCTTCGGCGAGCATCGCACGGGCATCGACATCCACGTCGTAGCGCTTGGCGAGCCGCTTCACGACGTTGATCATGCCTTCGGAGATGTCAACGGCCGTGACATTCGCGCCCTGCATCGCAAAGTAAACGCTCGTTTCACCTGCGCCGCAGCCCAGATCGAGCACGCGCTTGCCGCGCAGATCGCCCATGCGCTCGATGCAATACCGATTCTCAGCCGCCGTGATGGCCGTGAAATTCAACGGAACATCCAGCTCGTCGACGTTGATGGTGTTGGCCCATTCGTCGTGAAATTCGGATTCGGCGGCGTGCTGCTTCTTGAGCTTCCGCACGCGCCGCCACAAGCTGAAAATCTGCCCCAGCAGCCAGAGCAACGTGCCGAAACCGAGCTTTCCGAACTTCTGACCGACGGGTTTGACCGCATTCAACGGACATTCCAGCACGACGCCCTTCGCCCCGATCATCCGGGCCAGAAGCTCCGTATGAAAGATCTCGCCCTGCGACTCCAGAAATCCAATCTCCTGAAGCTTCGAACGGCGGATCATCTTGATCGGACAGTTGATGTCGTAGGCGTCGATGCCGAAGAGCATCATCGCCAGCTTCGTCCAGCCCCAGGTGTACGCCGTTCCGCGAACGCCTTCGCGATTGCCGCCGCGCCGTCCGATCAGCATGTCGGCGTGCGGCATCGAACGGAGCATCAGCTCGATGCTCTCGGGCGCGAGTTCGTTGGCCGCGTCGATGACGAGAATGAAAGGGAGGCTCGATCGTCTGATGCCGCGCTTCAGCAAGACGCCGTAGAGCTGCTGGCGGCTGTAGCGGATATGCTCGGCGTCAGGCCAGTAGTTTCGCGCGGTCTCGATGACCGCACCGGCGTCGCCGCCGTTCTGCATGACGATCAACTCATGTCGCGGGCAGTATCGATCCAGAACATCCCGCAGCATGGCCAGGTTTGAAACCAGCGCACGCGTATGATCGGACTCGACGATGAGCACCGTCGAAACTTCCAGTCCGTGCTCCAGCTCCGGGTCGCCGCCGCGCGTAAGCAGGGCGGCGTGACTCATCATCTCACTCTGCTGGAGCACTTTGCTACACCCCTCTGGCTACGGCTTCATTCCCCTCCGGAAAGCACCGTACTCACGCCGCCGAACCCCTTGCAGCGCGAGGCTCTTTCATGTCGTCCACATGCGTCTCGGGCTTGATCGTTGTTTCGACGCGATGAGCATTCTGCCGCTCGATGCGAGAGTTACCCGGACGCCGAGCGGGCGTCGATGTCATTACCCGGACTATGGACGGACATTGATGCCGTTCGGCGTCACCGGTTCGGGGACGCTGAAGGATTCTGAACGACAGTTGTGAAATCCTACCCCCAGCCGGCCACGTTCGCAAGATGATGGTCCTCATGCCCGAAATCGCGATGTAGGCCTCTCATGCATGGGATACCGAGTACCCGGCTCTGGTGTTGGCGAAGTGGATCATTCGTTACCGGACGATTTCATCAAAACCCGCTTATAGATTGAGCTGAGCGCAATCTGGCCATCGCTGCGCCCTCGCTATGACCTGATTCAACCCAAGCGATGCCTCATACCGGGACGAGGACTGGAGATTCCTGCAGTGACCCACTAGGCTAAACCGAAGTTTCGTAGGCGGCTTTACCGTTAGCGCGTTCGATACCGCACGAAACGGGGCGCTGTGAATCGCGCGGCTGATGGCTCGAAACGAGGGAGAATGGCTGGATGAAGGTGCTGGTCACGGGTGGAGCAGGTTACGTCGGCAGCCACTGTGTGCGCGCCCTGATCACGGCCGGGCATGACGTCGTCGTGTACGACAACCTCTGTGCCGGTCACCGGGCAGCCATTGCACCCGAGGCGAGGCTGACGATTGGGGACCTCTCCGATCGCGCGGCACTCGACGACGCACTCTCAAGCGATCGATTCGACGCCGCCATGCACTTCGCGGCCTTTATCGAGGTTGGCGAAAGCGTCAAGGAGCCGCTCAAATTTTACGAAAACAATGTTGCCAACTCCGTCCGTCTGCTGGATGCTTTACGACGCCATGATGTTCGGCGTTTCGTATTTAGTTCCACGTGCGCCATCTTCGGTACGCCGGAGAAAATGCCGCTCGTCGAAGATACGCCGATGAGTCCGGCCAGTCCTTACGCGCGCAACAAGTTGGTTGTCGAATGGGCGCTGGCTGATTCGGCGGATGCTTGGGGACTCGGCTTCACGGCACTGCGCTATTTTAATGCGGCGGGAGCGGCGTCAGACGGAACCATCGGCGAAGACCACGACCCCGAAACGCACCTGATTCCCAACGTGCTGAAAGTGGCTCTCGGCCAGCGCGACGCGGTTCGTATCTTCGGCACGGACTATCCGACGCCCGACGGAACCTGCATTCGTGACTACGTTCACGTTGAAGACCTGGCCGACGCCCATGTGCGCGCGCTCGAAGTACTGCAGCCGGGACAGAAGAGATTCTACAATACCGGCACCGGGCGCGGCGCAAGCGTGCGCGAAGTCGTTGATGTGTCGCGCCGCGTAACCGGTCACGCGATTCCGGTCATCGAGGAAGGTCGCCGCGCCGGTGATGTGCCGGTGTTGTATGCCGATAGCGGCCTGATTCAACGCGAACTGGGCTGGCGGCCGAAGTACATGAATCTGCAGGATATCGTCGCCAGCGCGTGGAAGTGGCATTCCGCGCACCCGAACGGATTCGACGACCGTCTGAAGAACGAACGCGAAGGCACGTCTTCAACCGCGCCTCGCCCGATACTTGAGAACAAAGCATGAACAAACTGCCCTCGCTCACGATCTTCTTCCCGTTTTATAACGAGGAGGCAAACATCGAAAACGTCGTCCGCGCGGCATTGGCGGCTGCGCCGAACTTCGCTGATAAGTTCGAGATCATCATGGTCAACGACGGCAGCCGCGATCGGACCGGCGAGATCGCCGATCGTCTGGAGCAGGAGATCCCCCAGTGCCGCGCCGCGCATAATCGCCCGAACCAGGGCTACGGCGGCGCCGTCAAACGCGGCTTCAAGGAAGCCCGGATGGAGTACATCTTCTTCACCGACGGCGACGGCCAGTTCGACATCACCGAGATGAACCGGCTGATCGATCTGCTGGACCATTGCGACGTGGCCGTGGGCTATCGCATCAAACGCGCCGATCCGTTCATGCGCAAGGCGAATGCCTTTTGCTGGGGAACCCTGGTGCGATTTTTGTTCGGCATCCGCGTGCGCGACATCGACTGCGCATTCAAGCTTATTCCGAAGTCGTTTATGGACTCGATCGAGCTGTGGAGCGACGGCGCGCTGATCAGCACCGAGATTCTCGCCAAAGCGACGTACAAGGGTCTCCGCATTTCGGAAGTTGGCGTCAATCACTATCCGCGGAAGGCCGGCGAACAAACAGGGGCAAAGCTGAGCGTGATACTGAAGGCATTTCGAGAGCTGTTTAAGCTGCGAAAGCGCATTCGTGAAAGCGTCAGGTAGCGTTTGAATTCCGACCAGCACCAAGCGAACGATTCGACGACACAAAACCCGGCATTGAGTTCGCCTATGGCGGACGGAGGCCGCGCGCATGTGACGTTTCGTCGCCGACGGATGTTCTTTATTGTCGTTTTACTAGCGCTCTTCTTCGGCCTTGCAGAGATCGCATCATGCATCGGGCTGCACTTGCTGAATCGCCGGTATCCCATGGATCCGTTCGCCAACATCACCCCCGACCGGGTCGAAGGGTTTCTTGCGAAACACTATGACGCCGATCTGGGCTGGGCGCCTAAGCCGAATGATGCAAGCGGCGAGATCAGCGCACTGGGGGCGCGCGGCCGGCTCGTACAGGGGGAACTCTCCGGTACAATTTCAACTTATGGCGACTCCTACACATTTTGCGATGGTGTCGCAGCTGCTGACGCCTGGCCGACGCTTTTGGGCGAGACATTGAACAGGGGCGTTCTCAACTTCGGCGTGGGCGGCTACGGCACTGATCAAGCGCTCATGCGACTTGAGAAGATGTACCCGATGGCGCCGTCGCGCGTTGTTATACTTGGCATCCAGCCGGAGAATATCAACCGAATCGTGTCGGTTTATCGAGGTTTCTATCAGGGGGCATTCGGGCCGCCCAAACCCTTTTATTTGTTGAATCAAGATGGCGCACTTGAGCGGCGAAACCCTTTCAGTTCGCCGGATGTCGTGCGCGACATGTTGCTTTACGACCGCAATCGACTGCTCGATGTTGCGCGTGCTCACGATCGATGGTACCAGGAAATGGAGTGCTTCGGCCGTCCGTGGTCGATTCGTTTTCCATATTCGCTGCAGATGACGCTTCGGGCGCCATTTCTTTGCCGACGCCTGAGGGTCGCGATGACCGATGTGCCGTTACACGCCGCGCTATATGACAATCAGGAACCAGCGTTCAGGCTGATGAAGGCCATTGTCCGCCGATTTGCCGAGTACGGCCGGGAGCGCGGCTTCGACGGGATCGTGCTGATACTGCCTCCGCCGCGCGACGTCGCTCGCTATTCGGCAACAGGTAAACGAAACTACCAGATGCTGAACGACTTTCTGAGTTCTGATTCCATTCCGTTTCATGACATGATGCCTGCATTCGCGGCGGAGCCGGATTTGTACTCTCTCTATGTCAACCAAAGCGGTCATTACAGTCGCAAAGGGAATGAGATTATCGCGCGAGAAGTGGTGGATTTTCTGTCTCCTTTCGTTCAGCGGGCTGTTCACCGGGAATCACCCTGACTCCCTGGGACGGAGCGAAGAGGCGAGGTGGCCGAGGCACGACTTGCGGGTTGGGGAGGGGCCGTGCGCCGCACACCGCATGGCCCGCATCAATACAAGACCGTATTTTTGCGGACTGTAGTTCGACCGTTTTTTGATAAGAAGGCGGGGCTTGGACTGGCCTCACAAGGCGTTTCCGGCTATCCTTAAAAGTCTGGTTTCGTGGGATTGCCATGATCGAAACCGCTCCCGAACAATCAGGGAATAGGCGATGAATATCCTCGGCATCTCTGCATTCTATCACGACAGCGCGGCCTGCCTCGTGCAGGACGGGCGCATCGTTGCCGCCGCGCAGGAGGAGCGCTTCACGCGAAAGAAGCACGACCACCGTTTCCCGATCCACGCCATCGAATACTGCCTCAAGGAAGGCCGCATCACGCCCGTGCAGCTCGATCACGTTGCCTTTTATGACAAGCCCCTGCTCAAGTTTGAGCGCCTTCTCGAAACCTACTGCGCCTATGCACCGCGCGGGTTCAAGAGCTTCATACAGGCCATCCCCCTCTGGGCACGTGAAAAGCTCCACCTGCCGCGCGAGATGGACAAGGGACTCAAGGGCTACAAGGGCCGCTACATCTTTCCCGAGCACCACGAATCCCACGCCGCCAGCGCCTTCTTCCCGTCACCCTTTGAAGAGGCTGCGATCATCACGCTCGACGGCGTCGGTGAATGGGCCACCGCCAGCTATGGCTACGGCCGCGGCAATCGCATCGAGCTGACGCATGAGATGCACTTTCCCCATTCGCTTGGCATGTTGTACAGCGCGTTCACCTACTACTGCGGCTTCAAGGTCAACTCCGGCGAATACAAGCTCATGGGCCTCGCCCCCTATGGCGATCCGAAATATCGCGACGTCATCCTCAAGGAGCTGGTCGACCTCAAGCCCGACGGCAGCCTTCGAATGAACATGCGATACTTCAATTATTGCGAAGGCCTCACCATGACCAGTGAAAAGTTCCACGAGCTTTTCGGCGGTCCTCCGCGCGAGCCTGAAACCCATGTTACGCAGAAGGACATGGACCTCGCCGCCTCGGTGCAGGCCGTCACGGAAGATGCCATGCTTCGCGCCGCGCGGCATGTACAGAAGGAGACCGGCTCGAAGAATCTCTGCCTCGCCGGCGGCGTCGCGCTGAATTGCGTCGGCAACGGCGTCATCCTTCGCGACGGGCCGTTTGAGAACATCTGGATTCAGCCGGCCGCGGGCGATGCCGGCGGGGCGCTCGGCGCAGCGCTCTTCGTCTGGCATCAACTGCTCGGCAACAAACGCGATCCGGCGCGGCCGGACTCGCAGCAGGGTTCGACGCTCGGCCCGGCGTTCGACGCCGAGACGACGCGCGGCATCCTCGACCGCATCGGCGCGAAGTACCATTACTTTGAGAACGAGGACGACGTCGTCGAGATCGTCGCCCGCGCCATCGAAGAGCAGAAGGTCATCGGCCACATGGCCGGCCGCATGGAGTTCGGCCCGCGGGCGCTCGGCTCGCGTTCGATCATCGGCGACGCCCGCTCGCGCGAGATGCAGTCGGTGATGAACCTGAAGATCAAATTCCGCGAGTCGTTCCGCCCGTTCGCCCCGTGCGTGCTGCGCGAGGACGTGAGCGACTACTTCGAGATGCGGCAGAACGAGGACAGCCCCTACATGCTCCTTGTCGCGCCCGTGAAAGAAGACAAGCGCCTGCCGTGCAACGGCGACAATCTCTGGGGCATCGACAAGCTCAAGCAGATTCGCTCGGTCGTGCCGGCCATCACGCATGTTGATTACTCCGCCCGCGTGCAGACGGTCGATCCCGACCGCTTCCCCCGGCTCTACAAGACGATGAAGCGCTTCAAGGACAAGACCGGCTGCCCGGTCATCATCAACACCAGCTTCAATGTCCGGGGCGAGCCGATCATCTGCGGGCCGGACCACGCCTACCGCTGCTTCATGGGCACCCACATCGACGTGCTGGTGATCGACAACTTCGTGCTCTACAAGGAAGAGCAGCCCGGCCGGGGCGAACCGGACAACGAGGACTACCTGAAACAATTCCAGCTCGACTGACGGGCGGCCCGGCGGGGCGATGCCTTGCCGGCGCTGCGTCGATCGACGCTCGAATCATGCTGAGTCAACACGATGGCACTGATCAAGATAGACTGGAACCCGCCGCCGCCGACGCTGAAGACCTTCGGCATCATCGGCCTTGTCGCCTTTCCGCTGCTGGCGCTGGCGGCTTATTACCAGTTCGCGGCGTTCAAGCTGATTCCCGTCGGGGCGAAGGATGGGGTGGCGTGGGTGCTGCTGGCGCTGGGGGCCTACTGCGCCCTGGGCGCGCTGATCGCGCCGACGATCCTCAAGCCGCTCTTTGTCGGCATGTCGATCATCGGAGTGCCGATCGGGCTGGTCGTGTCGTACGTGATGCT
>CAZRFP010000047.1:18901-26746 GCA_964599535.1 uncultured Planctomycetaceae bacterium | reverse complement strand
GCGGGCGATCACGAAACCGATCGTCCAGCCTGGCGGCGCGTCGAGTGCCGAAGACACGGCACGGCGCGACGCTGTCGAGCCCGCGCGAATCGCGGAAATCACGTCGGTCGAATCGCGGGGCGACCGGTGGGCCATTGGCGTGCCGCTCGGCGTCGGCCCGCTGAATTACATGACGCGCGGCGGGCCGGTCGAGCGATACGAATATCGCATCTGGCCTCGCACATTCTACAAGCCGTCGAATCTGCAGGCGCTCTGCGAATTGGGCGAGCGCATCTCGGCGCGGAAAGACTGCGCAGTCGGCGGCGTGCTCGGACCTTGCGAATACCTGGAGACACTCAACTACGCAGCGCTCGCGCGGCGCGAGGGCAGCCGCCGCATACCCGACGACGCGCTGCGGATTGACTGGCTCTGGAGCCAGTATCAGAAGCTGCGCGGAGAGGACCGCCTGCGTCAGATGCTCGACGAAACCGGTTCGCGATGCCTCGTCAACATCTTTCTCAATGACGCAAATTACGTGCGCACCGCCGAGCTTATGAGCGAGATTCGTGCTTGCGAGAGCGAACTGCTCGCGCCGCTCGGTCTGTCGGTGGAGTTTGCCGGCGACGTGGCCGCGAGCCAGGCATTGATACAATCGATCGTACGCACGCAGGTCATCTCCGTCATCGGCTCGCTCGTCGGCATCCTGATAGTGACGTCTATACTGGGCCGATCGCTGAAATGGGGCTTGCTCGCCGTGCTTCCCTGCACGCTGGCGGTTGCGTCAAACTTCGCCGTCATGGGATGGTTCGGCATTCCGATCGGCGTGGCGACGTCCATGTTTGCCGCCATGACGCTTGGCATCGGGGTCGACCATGCGATTCATCTCATCGAGCGATTCCGTCGCGAACGAGAGGCCGGCCGATCTAAAGACGATGCCGTTGTCGCGACATGCTCGCTGAATGGACCGGCCATTGCCACCGATGCGCTGGCCATCTGCCTCGGGTTCGGAATGATGATCCTGTCGCAGGTTCCATCGAACGCGCGGCTAGGCATATTGCTGGTCGTCTGCGACCTGGCGTGCGTGGTCGGAACGCTCGTGCTCCTGCCGGCCATTCTGGCCGGTCGCCGCCGCGCTCCGGCTATTTCCTGAACGCCTCCTGGTATGCCCCCTCATTGAAACCGACGAGCAGTGTCTTGCCTTTCAGAACGGTCGGCGCGCGCAGATTGCCGGTCGGGCCGAGGAGAAGCTTCAGCAGTTCCGCATCACTTGGCGCGTCCCTACGCATGTCGACGATCACGGACGATTTTCCACGCGCCGCGATGATTCGACCGACGCGGCGAGCAAGCCGCAATACTTCTTCCGGTGTGAAGCGTCGCTGGCCCGCGTCGGTGATCTCCACGAAATCTGTTTTTTTCTTCGCAAGGAACCCTTGCGACTTTTCGCATGAGTTTCACCCTTTGCGACGATAGTACCAGTCCACGCGATTCGACATGGCGCCGACTCCTTGATAAGTGACTCGTGTATCATTCGACAGATTACGACGACACCGCTCCGGCTGCAATCGCATCGAGCGCGTTTGCTTCTCGGAACATGACAACGGGCTGCTTATTCCGCGAGCGATTATCAGCCGACGCCGCGCGACTCGGACGTAGGGCCACGATCTTACTCAGTCGCCTAAACCGCGCGGTCGATACCGCACAGGGGGGCTACTGCGCTTTGAGCTTCCGTCTGTAAAGCGCGGGCGGCGTACAGGAGGGGGACGAATATGAACGAGGCACTCATTCAGCGACTCGAAGCCAGCTTCAAACTGCTCGCTCCGCGCGGACCGGAATTGATCGATCATTTCTACGCGCATTTGTTCTCAAAGAACCCGGCGCTTCGACCGCTGTTTCCGCGCGACATGGTTAGTCAGAAGCAAAAGTTGCTGACATCGCTCATGCTCGCCATTCGAGGACTGCGGTCGCCTGAAAAACTGCGCCAACCTCTCCTCGATATGGGCCGCCGGCACTTTTCCTATCAGACAAAGCCGGAACACTATGCCGTTGTTCGCGATACGCTGATCGGCGTCATGCGTGACATGACCGGTACAGGCTGGACCGAGCAATTAACTCAGGACTGGAGCGAAGCGCTCAATCTGGTCGCCGGCGTCATGCTCGAAGGCCACGCCCTCGAATCAAAGATGCCGCGCCACGCCTCGCATGCGAACTAAGCGCTTCCGGCGCTGCGCCGGTTCGCCTAAGATCGAGCACATGATCGTCGAAAACGCACAGGCCGCCCTCGGACAAAATGTTTACATCGCGCCGACATCCTACGTCTGCGGTGCAGTGACCATCGGCGATGACACCACCATCATGCACCACGTCTGCATTCGCGGCGACGTATCGGCCATTCGTATCGGCGCTCGCGTCAACGTGCAGGACGGCACGATCATCCACACACACGGCGGTATTGATCTCGACATCGAAGACGACGTCTCCATCGGCCATCGCGCCGTCGTGCACTGCACGCGCGTCATGTCCGGCGCGCTCATCGGCATCGGCTCGATCGTCCTCGACGGAAGCATCATCGGGCGGCATTCGATCGTGGCCGCCGGCGCGCTCGTGCCGCCAAATACGATCGTGCCCGACGGGAAAGTCATCATGGGCGTTCCGGGTCGAGTGGTCCGCGATGTGACGGAGCAGGAGCGAGAATACATGCGCTATGTCGTGCGAAACTACATTGAGCTGGGCCGCCGCCACGCGGCCGGCGAATATCCCGGAGCATCCACGACGAACACAGCGCTCCCGCGATAACGCGGCTGCGAACTCTAACCCTTGTTTATCTGCGCCGTCCGTCGGCGGCGCTAAAGTTCATTTCGATCGGCAATTCAGGACAGCGCATCATTTCTTTTTCGATTCGGATTCGATCCAAATCGTCATCCGCTGGCGAAGCGTCGATAGCGGGACCGAGCCTTCCCGAAGTATTTCGTCGTGAAAGCGGCGAATGTCGAACCGATCTCCCAGGCGCGCTTCAGATTCGCGGCGGAGATTCACGATTTCCAACTGTCCGATCTTGTATGCCAGCGCCTGACCAGGCCAGGCGATGTAGCGATCGATCTCCGAGATAATGTCGGCCTCGGAAAGTGCCGTGTTCTCTTTCATGAAAGCGATGGCCTTGTCGCGCGTCCAGCCGAAATAGTGCATCCCCGTGTCAACGACAAGCCGCGAGCTGCGCCACGTGTCAAACGTCAATTGGCCGAAGCGCGAATACGGATCGCGATAGCCTTCCAAGTCGTATCCGAGAATCTCTGAATACAGCGCCCAGCCTTCAATGAACGCGGTGATGTGTTCAAACCGCCGAAACGCCGGCCAGTCTTTCCGCTCCTGTGCAAGGGCGATCTGCAGATGGTGGCCGGGCATGGCTTCGTGATAGGCCAGCACCTCCATCGTATAGATCGGCCGCGTGTGCGGCTGATAGGTGTTGACGTAGAAATACGCAGGCCGCGAGCGATCATCAGGCGCGTTGTAGTAATAGGCCGCCGGAGCGCCGGGCGCGCGAAACGGTTCGATTTCCTTGAAGTCATAGGGCGTCGTCGGCAATTTGCCGAAGAGCCTCGGCAGCCGCGCGTCGCTGCGCGTGAGAATCTCGCGGTGGCGGCGCATCATGTCCGCGGCGCTGGTGTTGTGCTGTGCCGGATCGTTGCGCAGTTTGTCGATGAACGAATTGAGATCGCCTTCGTGTCCGACTTCGCGGGCGATTTTGATCATCTCTTCGCGAATGCGTTTCACTTCGTCGAGGCCGATCTGATGAATCTCCTCGGGTGAGAGATCGGTCGTCGTGTGATGCCGCGCCGCCCGACGATACCACGCCTTCCCCTCGGGCAGATGGCAATAGCCGACCGTGTCGCGGCATTTCGGTAAATAGTCATTCTTCAGATAGTCGCGCAGCTTGGCCATTGCCCGGATGGCAACTCGCGTCGCGCCTTTCATGCGTTCTTGCGCCTTGTCGCGCCAATCGCTGTCCGGAAGCCTTTTTGCCGGCGCATAAAGCACGCAGTCTTCCGGATCACCGGTGATCATCGCCTCAAGCTGCGGCAATGCCTGCTCGATCGTGATGCGCGGCCGCACGACGCCACGCGCGATGCCCTCGTTCATGGCGTCGATCAGATCGTTCACTTGAACGGCAAACGCAACGAGCCGTGCGTTATAGTGATCGCAGGCTTGAAGGCTGTCGAACGGCTGTGTGGCCTGCAATGTGCCGAGCGTGATCTGAGGGCTGGTCTGCTGCTTGATCGGCATGAGATGTTCGGGATAGGCGGCCAACTCGATTCGATCGGTCAGCGTCAATTCAAACAACTCCGCGCTGAGCCGATCATCGGGCGAAAGTCGATCGCGCGGCACATCGCGAAGCCGATCGCGAAATCCGTGCAGCGCGTTCAACTCCTTCTCGCGGCCTGCGGCGCTGTAATCGGTCAGCTTGTCGTCGAAGCGGTGGTCGCCCAGGTACGTAGCCCGCTCCGGACCGCTCGCCAGTTCGTGTTCCCAGTAGTCGGCGAAAAGTCGTTCGAGCCGATTTCGCGCAGCCTCGGCTAATTCCCTATCAGATGCCATGACAGGATGGCCTCCCATTAGCGTAGCTGCGAAAAGGGCTGCGAGTATGGACTTGCGTACAACCTTGAATGCGAACCGGCTGATCGAGTGCGTGATCATGCTGGAGTCTCTCCCGTGTGTGGCAAATCAACCTCAAAGCGTCATACGCTATGTCTGATTCCATTCGGCGACAAGCGGGACAAGGGAGAGCGGGCGATATGAATGAGGAGACGTGGATGAAGCGTGAAATCGTGCAGAGTAAAAAAGCGTGAGGCCGAGGTGGCGTTCCGGTAAACACCAACCCGGCCTCACGTTGCAAGAGATTGTGGGCTGTTTGTTAGCTGCCGCCCTCCAGCATGCATCGCGAGAGTTGCTGAACCTTACGGAGAAACTCCTGTTCGGCCTCCGGATCTCCCGCGATCTGTTGGCGAAAATCGATCGCCGCCTGAATGTCGAGACCATCGATCTTCCCGTCTCCGTTGAAGTCGCAATCCAGAACTTCCGTTCCAGGGTCGACGACTGCATCGGCGTGCAGTTCCGGCTGCACGGGCAGGATGTCGTTGGTGACATTCAGGGCGACATTCGAATCTCGCCCGGAAAACAGCGCCGGACCGACGAACAGAACAGCGACTGCGGCTGCCGCAGCCAACGGACCGCCTACCCAGAGCCATGAGTGCCGCTTGTGGCCGCGACTCTGAGTCGCAGTCACCTCGGCACGCCACGGATACCGGGCCGCACGATCGGAGAAGACGCCAACCTGGTGGGCTTCACCGAGCATTGCGAGCAGGCTTTCCATGTTGTCCCGTCGAAGTTCCATAGACCGTTCTCCACATAGCTATTGCAACTCGCTCCGGTCTTGCGCAGAAAATATCTCAGGAAAGTCGATATTTTTTTTCCGCAGGCAGGCGCGAAGTTGATTCAGGAGTTTCACGATCGTTTTCTCCCGAAGCGTGGCCTCTGGGATCATAACCTCTTGCGAAATAACACGTAATGGCTTGTTTTCAAAGAAACGAAGGCGCAAAACGTGGGCATCCCCTGGATCGAGATCGGTTATGCATTCGTTCAAGGCCGATAAGACCTCTGCCTCGTGGGCAACGCTTTCCGGCCTAATAAGGTCGATTTTTTCGGCAGATGGCAGCGTTCCGTCGTCCAACGTCAGGTGTGAATTGCGGCAAAACTCGCGATAAACATTGCGTAATATCCCTGACATCCACACCAAGAATGGCGTTTCTGCGTCGTAGGCGCCTCGCTGTTTGAAAGCGCGGCACCAGGCTTCGTTTTCCAGATCGTCGATCCAGTCGGATCGGTGGCTTATGCGAAAAGCAACCAGCCGAACGCGCGTTCGGAAATGGTCGTATGCGCGCGCAAAATCGCGCTCATCCCCGTGCGAGATGCTTCGCGTGATTTCACTTTCCGTACGATCCGCCATGATCTGGTCGCTTGCGAAATACGCTCATTCGTCGACAAAACGAGTCGAACTCGACAATTCGGCGCCAAGACAAATAGCGCCGTGCCGTACCGATCGAAAGCAAATTACCACGATTCACTGGTCGATGCATATCGGCCGGGCGAAAGCACGCTCGGCTTGGCGTCGCCCAAAATGTCGCTACACTGACCGGACGATACTGTGGCGTCCGGTGAATCGCCCGAACGTTGCCTCGTCGGCCGCCGATTTGCAAGCAATCGCCGTGACTCATTCGGCGTTTGAAGGGTTTGAAATGAAGATCGCCGCACCCAAAGCGACGCTTGCCGGCGAACGGCGGGTGGCGCTGGTACCTGAAACCTGTACGAAGCTGAAGAAACTGGGGCACGACCTGCTGATCGAAGCCGGCGCGGGCATGGCGTCCAGCTTCTCGGATGCGGCCTACGAGAGCGCGGGCGCGCGAATCGTCAACGACGTGGCGGCGCTCTACCAGGAGGCGGATGTCGTCGCGCTGAGCCACGCGCCGACGGCGCTTCAAATCGGCCTGATGCGAACTGGAACGATTGTGCTGGCCGCCTTCAACCCGCTGACGAATCACGATCTCGTTCGCCAGCTTGCCGGTGCGGGTCTGACGTCGATGGCGCTGGACCTGATGCCCCGCATTACCCGCGCCCAGAAGATGGACATTCTCAGTTCGATGAGCACCGTGGCAGGCTACAAGGCCGTACTTCTCGCCGCTTCCGCGCTTCCCAAGATGTTTCCATTGCTGATGACGGCTGCCGGCACGATCACGCCTGCGAAGGTGCTGATTCTCGGGGCGGGCGTCGCCGGCTTGCAGGCCATCGCGACGGCCAAGCGCCTCGGCGCGGTGGTCGAGGCGTTCGATGTTCGGCCGGTCGTGAAAGAGCAGGTCGAGAGTCTCGGCGCGAAGTTTGTTGAAGTTCCCGTCGAGGCCAAGGATGCTCAGGACGCCGGCGGCTATGCGAAGGAGATGTCGGACGAATACAAGCGCAAACAGTTGGAACTCGTGGCGAAACATGCCGCGGCATCGGATGTCATCATCACAACGGCGCTGATTCCCGGCAAGCGCGCGCCGATACTCATCACCACGGAAACCGTCGGGCACATGCAGCCGGGTTCTGTCATCGTCGATCTGGCGTCAGAGGCCGGCGGAAACTGCGAGCTGACGCGGCACGGAGAAACAGTCGATCACAACGGCGTGCAGATCATCGGCCCGTCGAATTTGCCTTCGTCAATTCCGTACCATGCGAGCCAGATGTTCTCGCGCAACATCGGCTCTTTTCTTCAGGATTTGACGAAAGACGGCGTCGTCGTGCTGAACCCCGACGATGAATGCGTCACGGGCACGATGATTACGAAGGGCGGGAATGTAGTTCATCCGCGTGTGAAGGAATTGATGGGCGGTTAGGCAGGTACGATCTGATCGCAAAGATGTAGCTGATCGCGATTAAGTTCTTGTGCGGCGAATGAGGGGTTGCTCAGGCTGGACGCCGACATCAACCGGATATCGGGATCGGCTCTGATCCGAAGACTTATGGAGTATCGCTACACATGCTAAACGATGTGATAGTCATTTTGGCCGATACGGGCAGCGCGTTTGACGATCCCGCCGTGAAGTTTGTTGCGGCCGTGATGGTCTTCACGCTCGCGACTTTCGTCGGGTTCGAAGTCATCACGAAGGTTCCTCCAACGCTGCACACGCCGCTGATGTCCGGTTCGAATGCGATTTCAGGCATCACCATCGTGGGCGCGATCCTCGTGGCGGGCATGAAGCTCAAGTGGTACACGAGCGCGTTCGGCGTGTTGGCGATCACGTTTGCGATGATCAACGTGGTCGGAGGCTTTCTTGTCAC